>NZ_CP123872.1:1200000-1500000 GCF_031598375.1 Temperatibacter marinus | reverse complement strand
TCATCTCTATCCATATAAAAAACTGCAGCGGGACACAGGTGAGGCAAGGCCTTAAAGACCATTTTCAAGCAGCGCTTTTTGAAGATAAAGGGGATGAGACTGGATCTACCTGGCCCTCTTCTCTTGCGAAAAGAGAGCGGCAACAAAAAAATACACAAGAAAGCAAAGCCCTATTTTTAGATAAGTTCAAGGCCATCCATGGTCATTTCAATCGCAGAAAATATGAAATATTAGGTAATCACTGTCGTTATATCAGTTTTATGCGGGATCCTGTCTCTCGGGTCATAGCCAATTATGACACCCTCAAAAACCAACCTAATTCAAATCAGACTGAGGCCCTTATTGTGAATAAGTTAGGCTTCTCTCTAGAAGAATATATTCAACACCCAGATGCTCGAAATATTCAATCACGCTATCTCCAGTCTACAACTCTAAAAGAATATGAATTTATCGGCCTGACAGAGAAATATGAGGAGAGCATAAAAAAATTGAACACTCAATTTGACCTTTCTTTATCATCGACACTCCCCACGGAGGCTGAAGAGCATACTTCAAAAGAATATGAAATCTCAAACGCGCTTGCTCAGCTTATCAAAGACTGTAATCCCCATGATATGGAGCTATATGCTCTTGCTATAGAAAAGTTTAATAAGGCATAAAACGAATGGATACACATCTTTATATCATAGCTGGCGTAAGTTGCTCTGGAAAATCAACTTTCATTGATCAAGTGCTCGTTCCTAAAATTCTGTCTGCCAAATCGACCTCCTTTACCGCAGATGATATCGCAATGACCTTTGCCTATCGATTAGCAAAAACGTTTAATATAACGAAGAGACCAGTAACGATCGTTCATTATAATTCTCTTCATGCTTTTAAGAACAGGCCAGAAATGAGTGTGGAAGAATTGCGGTCAGATCCACTGCTTAAAAACCTCCTTAATCAGCCCTATAAAACAACTCTTTATCTCTGTTATGTGCCAGAAGGGAAACTCTATGAAAGAGTGAATAATCGCGAGTTTCTAGAGCCTCAATTTTATGCGAACAATACGCGCTATAATAAAGAATTGGCGAAAGAAAAACTCCAAAATGTCAACCAGCGAAAAGTCTTACTTGATCTTGCGGATCTTTTCAGTTCAATCACAAGTGACATTCATATTGTTCTTTCAAATGAAAATAAAATTGACTTACTCTCTCTCAATGACTTCCGTTATGGTTTACCGACTCAAAGTTTAGAACAAAAATTAAAATAAAAAAATGTCACAAATAAAAAGTTGATATTCCTATTGCGTGAACAACTTAAGAAAGCTATTGTCCGCTCACTTTCATAGCTGATACCGCGCACCCATAGCTCAGCTGGATAGAGCGCTGCCCTCCGAAGGCAGAGGCCAGAGGTTCGAATCCTCTTGGGTGCGCCATACTCTCTTTTTGCAATAGTAAAAACGTATCATTCATGTATTATACTACACAGCAATTTAAGTCGAAATGCTTACATTACAGGGCTGAACTTGAATGACTAAAAGTAAAGATTATAATAAAGTAAGTCAAAATGAACGCTTCATGAAAGAAGCTATTGCAGCTTCTGGGGTAGGCCTCTGGGAATGGTCAGTTCCTGATAATAATGTTATTTATAGTTCTGAATGGTTCACAATGCTGGGTTACGCTGAAGATGAATACCCCTCAGGTTTTGCAACATGGGAAAAGCTCACACATGATGATGATAAAGAGCCAATACTGGAAAAAGCTGATAGAGCATTTTTAGGTGACATAAATAAATATGAAGGTCGCTTCAGAATGCTATGTAAGGATGGCTCCTGGAAATGGATCCATGCTAAGGGTATGGTTACTGAGCGAGATCAAGAGGGAAAAGCGCTTAAAATTTTTGGTATCCATATTGATATTTCAAAGGAAATGAGTGAAGAAATAGCCCTGAAAGAGGCTTTAAAAAAAGAGGCTGAGGCCCGCGCTGTAAAAGAGCAATTTTTAGCAACTATGAGCCATGAAATTCGTACTCCGATGAATGGTATTATGGGTATGCTTGAATTAGCTCTAAAAACGCCGCTCAATGAAGAACAAAAAGACTTTTTAGAAACAGCCTTAAAATCCTCTCAACACTTACTGCATATTTTAAACGACACGCTTGATATATCGCGCTTAGAGCAAGGGGCTATGTCGTTAGATATTTCAAAATTCAATATAATTGCATTACTTAATGATACTGTCTCATTATTTACGGCGACAGCTATGAAAAAGAAAATTGAATTGAATTTAGCTATTGATGAGTCATGCCCTCAATACCTGGATGGTGATGAGCAAAAACTTCGTCAAATTTTGATCAATATTATCGGTAACGCTGTAAAATTCACTCAAGACGGCCATATCGATATCCATGCTTCTATTTCAAATGAAAATGGAAAAACGATATTAAACATTACCATCAGCGATACAGGTATTGGCATCCCAAAAGATAAACAAGAACATATTTTTGAAGCTTTTAAGCAAGTCGATGCTTCAATTTCTCGAAATTATGGCGGCACAGGCCTTGGGCTCGCGATCACAAAAAAACTAATATCCCTATTACAAGGTGAGATCACCATAGAGAGTGCATTAAAGAAGGGCAGTACTTTTGAGATCAAAATACCTTTAAGCGAGTCTACCTCAAAATTAACCAATCAGAATGATGAAATTCAATGCCTTAAGGAAGTGAAATTCAGCTATTCTAATGACGGTATTCTAATCGTAGAAGATAATCCCATCAACCAGATGATTCTCAAAAAATTTCTCGAGGTAGATGAAATCCCGATAACAACGGTAAATAATGGTAAAGCAGCGGTTGATCTATGTAAACGCAGTCAATTTGATCTGATCTTGATGGATATTCATATGCCCATGATGGACGGTGTTACAGCAACCAAAGAAATCAAAAAAGGGAGTGGATTAAATTCGAATACACCCATCATTGCTGTTACGGCAGACGCTTTAGCAGGTGATAAAGAAAAATATTTAAAGTCTGGTATGTCGGATTATATCACCAAACCTATCAATCGATCACTCCTTCTGAAAACGATATCAATCTATCTTTAAAATTCATGCAGTAGATTTAAAAGTCTCTCACGCTCTAGACTAGTGGGATTTTATGCACAATATCCAGTTCTCATTTTCATCCTCTTGGGTGCGCCACTCTATTCATGATGGAGTGCTTGTATTGGATCAAGGTTAGCTGCTTTAGACGCTGGTACAATACCAAAAATAATTCCCACTGAACTCGCAAATCCTAGACTGAGAAGAATAGCCCATAAAGGAATAGAGACCCCAGGGAGGGTTGGTATTAATGAAACAGCAATCCAAGCGATACTATATCCCAAACCGATCCCAATCGCGCCACCAATTAAACAAAGAATAATAGCCTCGGCTAAAAACTGAGTGAGTATATCACCGCGTGTTGCCCCTAGTGCTTTGCATACACCTATTTCTCTTGTGCGCTCAGAGACACTGACCAACATAATATTCATAATGCCAATTCCTCCGACAATTAGAGAAATCCCTACGATGGCCGAGACGACCATAATACTGGTGGCCATAATAGATTCAAATTGCTCTTGCATTTGACCAGAAGCTTGAACTCGGAAATCATCGACTTCATTTTCCTTAATATTATGCCTTTTACGTAGCATGAGTGTAATTTGGTCAATAATACGTTCAATGCTCTCGGTTTCAGAGGTTTTAATCATCATTTGTAGTGAAAACTCAGCGCGTGATCCCAGCATTTGCATAGCTGTACCAAAGGGCATCATCACCATATTATCCTGCGAAAATCCAAGCGTTGCGTCTCGCTTTTCCATCTCCCCAATCACTTTAAACCATTGGTTATTTAACTGAACAAACTCACCGCTTGGATCCACCGGCAGATCAAGCTCTTTTCTGATATCAGCGCCTAAAATAATTACCCGCCTGTTTTGGCTGCTATCACTATCAACGAAAAAACGGCCATTTACGGGAAAGAAATTATTTAACTCTTCATAGCCCGAGTTCGTGCCCATATAATATTGCATATTTGCACGTTTTCCGTTGTAAAAGAGAGCCCCGCCCCCATTAAAGACCATCGGTATCATGGAGTCGATACCTTCTATATTGCGCTCGATGGCTTCATAATCTGAAAGTTTCATACGGGCGCGTCGGCCTTTCATGACTTCGCTAAAAGGCAAGTGAGGCTCCACAATTAATGTGTTACTGCCCATACTTTCAAATTGCTTTGTAATGCTATCTGAAAACCCCTGCATGATAGCGATAACAATTATCACACTGGCAACACCTACAATAATGCCTAGAGTCGTCAGAATACTCCGAAGTAAATTAGCCTTAAGTGCTAACAGGGCTAAAATTAAATTTTCAACTGAACGCATCATCAAGACTGCCCCTCTGGAATAGAAGGCACTTTACTTTCATCACTCATTATCTTTCCATCAGATATGGTGATTACCCGCTTACAATGGGCGGCAATGTCAGCTTCATGAGTTACAATAATGATTGTCTGACCCTGTTCGATTAAGATGTCAAACAATGCCATAATATCACTGGTCGTATTGCTATCTAAGTTCCCTGTCGGTTCATCTGCTAGTATGATAGATGGATTAGTCACAAGTGCACGCGCAATTGCCACACGTTGTCGCTGACCCCCAGACAATTGGTTAGGCAAGTGATGATGCCGTTCACCGAGGCCGACACGGTTTAGAGCCTCCATTGCCTGATTGCGTCGCTCTGCTCGAGGGACTTCCTTATAAATCAAAGGCTGCATAACATTTTGAAGGGCTGTCGACCTTGGCAACAGATTAAAGTTCTGAAAGATAAAACCAATATCGCGGTTTCGTACCGCTGATAAGTCATTATCTGACAATTCATGCACTCTGTGGCCGTTTAAAATATACTCACCTTTTGTTGGGCTATCCAGACACCCAAGAATGTTCATCATGGTTGACTTACCTGAGCCTGACTTGCCGATGACCGCAATATATTCATTGTCACCGATAGATACATCGACACCGTCAAGAGCTCGAATAATTTCATCCCCCATTTCATAGGTTCGCTCTATCTGCTTTAAGGTGATCACAGAAGCATGATTAGGCATTGTCATCTTCTTTGTTCACATTCCTTGGCTTAACTAGGGAATTTTCGCGTAAGGTGCGTAGCTTCCTGTAAGGACCGACAATCAAATCATCATTCTCTTTTAACCCAGATACAATCTCAACCTTGCTATCCGTCTGAATTCCAATCTCGACTGTGCGTTTAACGACCTTGCCCTCTACTGCAACAAATACATGCTGAGTAGTTTGGCCGTCCTTTTTGGCATTTAAGACGGCTTCAACCGGTGCAAATACAGCGCTTTCAGCCACCTCTGTATATATCTCTGCACGGCAACTAATGGCGAGCCTTGAAAAATCACCGCTGTCCGATTTTATTAGAATTTTCACTAGGAATGAATTTTGCTGATTGCTATCACGCCGCGCGGTTGTACCGATACTAATCACTTCACCAGCCATAGGGTTTTCAGGGGCTGCCACTGTTGTAACCAGCGCTTTTTGACCTATTTTGACTGACAAAATATCTGTCTCAGCAACTTGCACTTCGGCTAAAACTGCTGATGGATCAGCGACATCAAGTAAAGCGGAGCCAATAATATTAGTTGTTCCCGCAACAACAGTCTCACCAATTTTTGCATTTGATGTGGTCACGATCCCATCGATCGGCGCACGAATAACCGTTTTATTAAGCCGATCATTAGCTTGCGCGAGCAAGGCTTCCGCTTGTTCAAGGTCTTTGCGACGACTATCCAAGTCCAAGCGAGAAAGTTTATAATCCCGCTCGTAATTTTCCATAGCATCACTACCAATGTGACCCGTTTCGAATAAATCTTTTTGACGCCTCAGACTACGTTTTAATTGCTCTGAAAAGACTTCCTGACGTTCAATAGCAATCCTGCGCATGCTAACCATTGCCTCTTGTCGCTTTAGATCTGCTTCAAATTGTTCCGCGCTGATCACTAAAAGCGTATTGCCTTTCTTTACTACAGCGCCTTCCTCAACATGAATTTCACTAATCTTTCCAGTCACCTCTGTACGCAGATTAATAATCTCGCGGAAATTTAATGTGCCAGAAGCTAAAACGCTGGCAGCCACCCGCCCTCGTTCTACCTTTTCAATCATCATCTCTTGACCTTCAGAAGATGATTTTTTTGAAAAGACTGCCATGATGACCACGACAGTGATAATAGCTATAACTATAATAAATTTTTTCATCTTATCACCCCAAAACCATCGCACCCCAAATGCCATAAATAATGACATACGGTATGGCCGCAATAACTAGAGATTTGCTCATTGAACGATTAGTCTTGTGCGATACATTTAATGCGAGCAGCCAAAGGGACCAAAACAAGAAAGGGCTTAGAGCAGACATAAATCCGGCAGCAGGATCACCAATTGGATAGTGTGTAATCAATGCATTAGCGGTCATGAAATTCATTTCATCCATTGTAATTTGATCGCTAGATGTGGTTAGCAAAACAATCAATGAGGCAAGGGGCATAATGATGCTTGGGAAAGAAGACCACACAGAAACAGAGAACCATGAGCCAAATCCATGATCGCCTTTAGCCGTAAACTTATCGAACATATTTAAATAAAATGCATACAAGGCCATAAACAGAGGGATCATAATCATCACGCCTAACACACTAGTCGTGGTCATAGCCCCCCTTGTCATAAAGCCTCTTGCCTGTTCAGGCAGAGGTTCTGGGGAGGAAGCTGATATTTGATCAAACATCCAATCTATATCTATTATCTGATAATAATATGCGAGCACGGCTGAGTTCACGCCAAGAAGTAGTATAAGCGGTAGCCACATCCATTTGTTATTGCCTTGGATATTTTTTACCGCCTGATGCGGTGATGTAATGATGTCAAGTAATGTTGATACAGGTGATGCATTCTGTGACACAGCGACCTCCCTAATATATTTTCCCCTAGCCAGCAGAGTAATATATTCCTCAGAGAAAACATAGTTAATATTATTTATGTTCAGTAATTTCGCAGTAATGAACGCTATTATATGACAAGTATACTTCTCATCATTTTTGCTGCCGAGCATGCTTTTTATGAAATTGAATGGCTCTTATTTTCAATCAGAATGAAGCGGTCTGGAGGAAGACAGATATTTGTTCAGGCTTTAGGTGACATAAAGTCTACCCAGCTCTGAAAGAATATTTTTCAGGCGAATAATAAGAATGCATTTACTAGCCCAGAGTCTGTTGGAAAGTTGAATATAAAATGATAACCATAAAGACCAGTGCAATCACAAAATGCCAAGCCCAATTCTTAATCAACATCAAAGAAACAAAAACAGCGATAAAGGCAAGATTTCTAATAATGACCTCAAGATTAATCATGTCTGTAAAAGTCCACATGATCAAAGGAATTACCACAAGATATGCAATATGGGACAAAAATAAGGGATACTTATTACAATCATAATAGTCCCACATCGACAAATTGCTCTTAATGGTATGGGGCAGCGAAAAGGCCGAAATCATAAAGACCGTCATAGGGAGCAGACTCAGTATAAAAAGCTGACCAGCATTCTTTAACTCAATATTGGCATTAACCTCAAAGAATTGCCACCATGCATTGATCATGAAAAGAAAAGCAATAACAGCCCATAGAATTGGGACAATGTCTACTTTAACATGCTTTCGTTCTATTATGATACGGTGTGCACTGACGAGTAAATCAGTTGCACTAAGTGCGTAAATGATACCAACAAATGGTATCAATAATTCAAACTGCTCCATCAAACACCTCCACACCCTTTTTATCTTCACAACGCAATGTTGCGAGTAAACTTCCTGCAATCCTTCACTAACACGATACTGATGACATCGTTATATCATCAATCCGAGTGAACCAAGGCATTGTCTGTATTTATGCTTAAAAGGATACCTATTTCAAATCAATAGTAAACGCCTGAATACAGACTATCATTCCTTTAGTTTCAATTCTTTCCCTAGTAGATATGCTGATACTGAGCTTTCAAAATACGACTCTATTTAAAGGAGCACTCTTGCCCCTTCATGGGGTCATTTGGCCTTTGAACCCACTGGAAAATTCTGTATATTCCGGATAAGGATGAGGATGACTGTGATATGAATAAAATTTTTTGGC
Source organism: Temperatibacter marinus (assembly GCF_031598375.1). Classification (NCBI taxonomy): domain Bacteria; kingdom Pseudomonadati; phylum Pseudomonadota; class Alphaproteobacteria; order Kordiimonadales; family Temperatibacteraceae; genus Temperatibacter; species Temperatibacter marinus. Next base: position 1,491,788 of record NZ_CP123872.1, on the reverse strand, counting down.
TTTTAAGTTTCTATTGCGCAACGATGACACTGTCTCACAGCGGTGAAGCGCAGTCTGATATACCGGAGGAGGAGAAACGAATTTTCCTGCGTCACTATGACGCAGCGAAGTCAGCAGGGCATCATGATGTTGCTTTGAAACTTTTGGTTTCTTTTCTTGAAAAAACACAGGGGCAGGATGCGGACGTCACTCTCAAAACTAGGCGCAAATTAGGGCAGAGATATTTTGAAGATAAAAAATATACCGAAGCGATTGCTCTGTTTCACTCTAATGTAAAAAAAATACTCAAAAAAAATGGTAAACACCACCTACAGCTGTTTGAGCCTTACTTCCAATTAGCGCGAGCCTATTCACTGGCTGAGCGAGATATGAAGCCCTCAAAGAAATATTATGATTTAGCGATCAAAGTTTTGAAGCAAAACAATAAAGACAAGACAGAGCTCTTCGCAAAGGCGAATTTATATGTTGCCATTGACATGATGATTTACGACAATTTAACAGGTAATTATGCGACCACAGCTTCCATATCATCAGGACTATTCACTACGGATGGGGGGCTCACGGATGCTGGCGACATGAGAAATTACCGGAATGAATACAACTATAAAAACGATTGGTATAAGGCTGAGAAATATCTTGAGAGGGCCTTAAATGCTATCGCGGGCACATCCCTGAAAGATCCTTTTTTAAGAGAAAAAATTCTGATTGCACTGACAAAAATCCAGCTATTAGAAACAGCTGATTATCAAAATGTGCAAGCAGGCGTATCTGGACGGTATAGTAAGAATGTTGCCCATAAAAAATACACAGAACAAGATTCACAACTCAGAAAGGCGATGAATAGGTTAGCAGAGAATCCAGAGCTCAATAGAGACTACTTACAGATTGGCAACAAAGTGATGATGCAAATCTCTGTACAGCGTGAAAACATGGAGAGCCTCCGCCAATTTTGTGAGAGCGGCAGTGTTGATGATAGTGCAAAATATGCCAGCGCAAGAGTCTTCGATGTTGAAGCTGATGGCAGCGTAATCGCACCCCAGGTGAGCACCAGAATTCAAAAAACAATTTTTCGGGATACAATCCCTCCCAGGGCGCGCGCTGAACTGCGTCCTCGTAGATTGCCAAAGGTCTATTTTTTACCCGTGTGCATCCACAACACTCTAAAAGCTGTATTGATTGGCAAACCCTCTGTCAGAATTGAGTCTATCGACGAGTAGTCCCTTACTGTTCTTGTTTTGGCCGGACCTTCCGTAAGTAATATTCCACAAGGAAAATAGCCAAAGTTAAAAGGGCTAGCTGATTCATAAGAGTAACTTGCTCGATTGTAAAAAGAGTAGATTGCTGAGTCACATCAAAGTTCCAAAGGCCAGAAACCCATTTCTCTTTCTGACTAAATAGGGCCTGAATATAATTAGCTCCTATATGGAAACCAATAGGTATAGCCAGCCCTTTTGACCAATAGGCTAATACCGCATAGAGTAACCCCCAAATAGCTGGTCCCGTAATACTATCAATAGTAATCCCGTGATAGAGGCCAAAAGCAATAGAAGTCAAATATATCGCCCCTCGAATGCCAATCGCTGTTTCAAGTTTCTTCATGAAATACCCTCTAAAGACGAGTTCTTCCATGACACCTAACATCACAAAAGAAAGTAAGGAAACGAATATCGTATTGAGGTAATTTGGTTCTAATATGGGCACTATTTTTACCGGTGTAAAAAGTAGATAAGCCACAAAAAATGCCCCAAAGAAAGCCATACCTACGACTAAACTCAGTGAAAACCGCATCCATGAGCCTGGCGACAATGTCATCCCAAGATCCCCCATGGTAAGGGTATCGGTCCGTAAATAAACTTTTGTCAAAAAATAGACGAATAGACTTAGGGATCCCCCAAAAACAATAGCTTTCATAGACTGTGGCAAGAGAGGCCCTACTGCGCCGCCCCAATAAAATGCAATCTGGAATATGATCCAAATTGAAAAAGCTTTAATGATGGTTAATGGTATGTTGATTGATGATGATGTCATACTGCTCTCCCCTACAGAAAAACAAGCTAACAGGGTATAGGGCGGCTGGTCAAGCCAGTGAGTAAATCGCGACTTAAACCACTGACTTTACAGACGAACTCAACATCGTCTACTGTGTCGGGCAACAGAGGATGATCCAGAGGATGAAACAGAGCATGAAAAAGAATAAAATATTGGTTTTTTGGCTTAGAGTAGCGGCAGCCTTCGTAACAATAGGCAGCATTTACATTTTTGCGCCGTGGGAATTTGCTCTTCAATATCTCTCTCCTCTTCCCGATACAATTCAAGAGGAACTGGATGATGCAGCCCAAGAAAATGTTGCAGGTATAATCTTCTATGTTCAACAAGGGGATAAAGCCGCGGAAAAATATGCTGCCGGCTTGCATAATAGGGCCGAAAAAATTCCAGCGAGGCCTGACGCACTTTTCAAAATTGCGAGCATAGGAAAACTATATAATGCATCTGCCCTTACCAAACTTGCTGCCTCTGGCAAACTGAATTTAGACAAAACACTTGCGGACTATTTACCAGAAATGGCACCACGGATTGACTATGCAGATGAGATTACCCTTCGTATGATGGTTCAACATCGAAGCGGTCTGCCAAACTATACAGATCACCCAGACTTTAATTGGGCCAGCAAAGATCAAGAGGTTACAAAGTTATTTCTAGACCTTCCTGGAAATTTCAAACCCGGTACCGATTATAGCTATTCAAATACCAATTATTTACTAATGACGCGCATAATGTCTAATGTTCTGGGACATAGTCATCACGCCTTTATCACGAGTGAAATACTAACGCCCTTGGGATTAAAGAATACCTATTTTTCCGTCAATGAGGTTAACGATAACGATCTTATGAGCGGCTATTATGTTGGCTACGAAGAAGATTTCAAACACCTAGATCAAGGGTTCGTAGCGACAGCTGAGGATGTTGGCATATTTCTTCGCGCTCTTAATGAAGGGACATTTTTTTCGGCTGAAGAGACAGCTCTTTATGCATCCCTTTATGAATATGAACATACAGGCTGGGTTCTCGGATATTATAGCATTGCCCGCTTTGACAAAGAAACAGATACGGTCATGATACAATTCATCAACACAAACGGGGATGATACAGTTTTTCTAGGTGACATTCTTTTCAGTCGGCTCAAAAAGATTTTCCACCGAGGAGCACATGACTCCTAAGGGTCACTTTCTATGGTCTCACAGGCTGTCATTTTCAGCGGTCTAGTCGACAGATAACCAAGCAGCGCAGGCCCCAATTGTGGTAATGTGTCATCTTGCTTCTGGAAAGATGCGTAAAGACTGAAAATAGCCGCTGGGTCGCTATGAAGTATACATAGAAGCTTCGCGCGGGGCAGTTTTTGATCCACCGCTTTAAATATTGTTACGCCAACAGAATAAAAAGGACTATCAAAGCTGCCCGACAGGCCTATTGAATTGACCTTCTCATAGGCTCCCGCCTGATTTTTACGGGTTAAATAGAGTATGGCCAAATCTAACAAGTCGAAATTCGACTGCACCCGGCGGCTATTTTTTTGCAAAATACGTTGACTGAGGTCTGTGTAATAACCGCCTGCAGGTAAGGTAGAAAAATCTGCGATAGCTGTGGCACTGCCCTCACGAACAATAGCATCCAGTAATTTAGCGGGGCCATCTTTCTTCGGACGGTCTGCAAAAAATTCATTCTGTATGCCATGGTAAGATTCGTGAGCGATAAGATAGAGCATCCCTTGCTCATCTCCCTTGATACACGGTAAATCCAAATAAAAATCTCGCCCCTTAGCCCAACCCCCGCAAGAGGGTGTTCCAATCATGACAGTTGCTGTTCCTGAATAAGAGAGGCCATCTGGAGTATAGGGAGACACTATATTTGTCATATTAATCGACAAACTCTGCTGGTTCTCTTTAATGGATCTCAATTGATCCAAAAGACTATCTTTATGATCTATCACCTCATTAAAACGATAGATATTTCTGCTTGATTTTTCACAATTTGCTGCCTGTTTCCGTGCTAAGATATAAGTATCCATAGTAAAATAATCGCGGAATTGACTAAAATGAGTGAGCATAGCCAAAATCGGCTTTGAGCGTCTAATTTCAAATTCGTCGATTGGCTTTCCTGTACAGACCTCAGACAATATTTGAAGCGACAGATCAGTTTTTAATAAGAGTGAAAGAGGAGCAGGCTGTTCGGCTCCAAACTCACTGCTATTCCCCACGACACTAGAAAGACAAGCCAAGCTTAACAGAAAAGTCACCTGTCTTAGGTGATTAGAAACTTTCAGCATCAATCTGTCCCTCTCTTTTCTAAAACGCCTATGACCTGCTCCATATTCGACATTTTGAGGGTAAACCAAAACGAGTCTACAAGGGTTACAGGCCTAATATTTTTTTGTTGAGCTCCTGATCTAATTCGCCACCAGCAAAATCATCAAATGCTTTTTCTGTCATACGGATCATATGATCGCTCACAAAAACAGCCCCTTCTTTCGCACCATCTTCCGGGTGCTTGAAGCAACATTCCCACTCAACGACAGCCCAGCCCTCAAAACCATATTTTGCTAGACGGGTAAAAATACCTTTGAAATCGACTTGACCGTCCCCCAAACTTCTAAAACGGCCCGCGCGTTCTTGCCATGACTGATATCCCCCATAGACCCCTGTTCTGGCATCAGGCACAAATTCAGCATCCTTGACGTGGAACATTTTTATCCGCTCGTGATAACGATCAATGAAAGCAAGATAATCCAATTGCTGTAATAAGAAGTGGCTTGGATCATAAAGGATATTCGCCCGAGGGTGATTATCAACAGCGTCTAAGAACAATTCAAACGTAGCCCCGTCATGAAGGTCTTCACCGGGATGAATTTCATAGCAAACATTCACATTGACCGCATCAAAGGCATCAAGAATAGGCAGCCATCGATTGGCGAGCTCTTCAAAGCCTTGCTCAACAAGACCTGCTGGACGCTGCGGCCACGGATAGACCATATGCCACATTAACGCACCTGAGAAAGTCACATGATTTGTAAGCCCAAAATTCTTACTTGCTTTTGCAGCAAGCATCATCTGATCAACTGCCCACTTCGTGCGGGCATCTGGGTCACCGTGCAGATGGTCTGGTGCAAAGCCATCAAAGGCCGCATCGTAGGCAGGATGAACTGCCACAAGCTGACCTTGCAGATGAGTAGAAAGTTCTGTGATTTCTAAGCCTGCACCATGAACAATAGATTCGATTTCTTTACAGTAAGTGAGATCAGAGGCGGCACGCTCCAAATCCATGCACCGTGCATCCCATGTCGGAATTTGCACGCCCTTATATCCAAGAGACGCTGCCCACTCGCAAATGGACTTCAGTGAATTGAAAGGAGCTTCATCGCTCATAAATTGAGCTAAGAATAAAGCAGGTCCTTTTATTTTGGTCATTGCCTTCTCCTTATATTTTTGTCCAGCGACTGTTATTATTTGAACTATCAACAATTGCTTCGATAAAGGCCATACCGCGCACACCTTCCTTGATGCCAGGGACACCTGTAGCCTTTTTCTTTTCTCCTGCCTTAATCGCTGCAGCAAAATCAATGTAAAGATTTGCAAAAGCTTCTAAATAGCCTTCAGGGTGCCCTGCAGGCGTTCTACAACGTCTAGAGGCAGCGTCAGTAAGATGATCTGTTCCAGCCCGATAAAGCTGTTCAGGCGCATCAATTCTTGTCACGCGGAGACTATTAGGTTCTTGCTGTCTCCACTGCATTCCACCCTTGTCGCCATAAACACGTATACTGAGGCCATTTTCTTCCCCTACACAAACTTGGCTTGCAGATAATACCCCCGTAGACCCATTATCAAATCTGAGCAAAGCAGCACCGTCATCGTCCAATTGCCGGCCCGCCACAAAAGCTGTTAACTCTGAGGCTAGTTCGACCACAAGGCTATCTGTAATATATTCTGCTAGGTTATGTGCATGAGTTCCAATATCGCCCATACAGCCACTGATGCCTGATGTTTTTGGATTGGTACGCCAAGCCGCTTGCTTATTGTCTTGCTCGCCAGCGAGCCATCCTTGATGATATTCAACATAAACTTTCCTAACAGCCCCAATTTCACCCTTTGCTACCATATCTCTGGCTTGTGAGACCATAGGATAGCCCAGATATGTATGGGTGAGACCGAACAGTCCATGGGTCTCGTCAATAATAACTTCCAATTCTTCTGCTTCTGCGAGTGTCAAGGTCGCAGGTTTATCACAGAGAACAGCAAAACCCGCTTTAAGCGCTGCCGCTGCCACTGGGAAATGCATATGATTGGGCGTGACGATTGCAACAAATTCCATGCGCTCCTCAGCTGGCATCGCTGCCTCTGCCGTCATCATCTCGTCAAAGCTGGCATACAGTCTATTGTCGTCAATATTGAGAAGAGCACCTGTGGCTTTGGTATTTTCCATATCCCGACTAAAAGCGCCACAAACGAGATCAATTTTCCCATCAAGAGCCGCAGCTAAACGATGCACTTCACCAATGAAGGCGCCTTGGCCGCCGCCAACCATCCCCATGCGTACTTTTTTATTATCCCCTAAAGCCAATACTTCCTCCTGATTTTCCCAATCTTCAAACTTTCTGAAAACACCTACTAAGTAGGCATACCCTGCATGATAGCGCTTTCATTTTAGAAATAAAGAGCTTAATTATATTTTTAACATCTTTATAATAACCCCATCTAAATTGTGCAATAGGCAGCGCTCATAATTATCATCCGGCCCCTACATTTCCCTTTGCTTTGAAAAGCCCCTTAAGAAGACGGCCATAAATTTTACTTCTGGCTCGCTGTCTCTCTTTCTATTTCGCTAAGAATGCGCCCAGTTAAGCGCAATAAGTTGGGATTACAAGTCAGCTGTGGCATGATTTACAAAGTTAGAATTAAAGACATGTGAGGCATCGTGGCTTTCCTATCTGAAACATTTACAGCTCCAAGCTTTTATCTTTTTATCGCGCTTCTTATGGTGCCTATCATGCTGCATCAAAACGGAGCCAAAGATCTGAAAGAAAATTCAGGCTATGGCTTCATGCAAATCGGTTCTATATACCTAGCTTTAGGAGGGTTTCTAGATTTTGCTGAAGAAACCACATACGGTGCCTTTCTCAATGATCTTGCTGTTGGTCACTTTAACATTGATGACATTCTGCTTGTGGCCATTTACGCGCCTGCCATTCTGAGTATCGGTTACGGCCTTTCAACATGGTTGCCAGATATCAAACACCTCAGTGAAGAAATAGAACGCCGCAAGACAGCTGAAAATGATCTCATCGACAAATTACAGGAAATCGAACATCTCGCTGTCAGGGCTGAAGAAGCTAATCATGCCAAATCACAATTCCTATCGACCATGAGCCATGAGTTACGCACCCCACTCAATGCCGTTATTGGTTTTGCAGAAATGCTGCGAACAGATTATGCCAGAGATAATTTAGATAAGCAGGACGAATATCAACAATATATCCTCCATAGCGGCCAACACCTTCTTGATCTCATCAATGACATTCTGGATCTCTCTAAAATTGAAGCCGGTAAAGTCATTATTGATTACAATCGCTTTGATACGGCCGATCTTGTTGAGGATTTGATCCAATTTCAGCATATCCATATCAAGAATAAAAATTTAGACATTCATGTGGCCAATGAGGGTTTTCTGATCATTTCAGATTACCGCGTCCTGAAGCAGATTGGATTGAACCTCATATCAAACTCAATAAAATTCTGCGAAGAAGGCCGTAGAATTAGCATCTCCCTTTCTCAGAAAAACAACCATCTAGAACTGATCATTGAAGACGAAGGCTACGGTATCCCTGCAGATAAAATGAAATCAATAATGGAGCCTTTCACCCAGATAGAACGCAGCTATTCGCGCACACAGGAAGGATCAGGACTCGGCTTATCCATCGTGAATAAATTCACCCAACTCCTTGATGGAGACTTCATTTTGCAGAGCGAGGAAGGCGTAGGAACCAAGGCCACCGTCATCATCCCTTTGCCCTATGATCCTTATGACTGGGACCCCGGGTCAGACAACCCTTCAGTTCTTTAAAACCCCATTGTAATGTCTATGCAAAAAATATTTGACAAACGCACATTTTCTTAGTGGAATGTGGTCTCATAATATGCGCTTTGGGGGCGGAATATTAGGAAGGCGAACCAGAGGACATGGCAGCTGATGCACCTCTTTCTCTAGACCTTATACCGACTGCAGTTCTCCAAATAAATACTGCGGGTCAAATTTTATATGCCAATCAAATTATGGGTCACTTAGTGGGCTATGAAGAGGTCGAGTATTTGATGACTCTCCCGCTCGCTAACCTCTTGTTTAAAAAAAATGGCTTTCACTCTTTTGATGATCTGCCTTCTCTCTTTGGCCCTATTGGCCAAGAAGCCCTGAAAAGGCGAGATGGTCAGGCAGTGGCTGTCTCTGTAACCTATTCTTGCAATGAGGAGACGGCAATCTTATGCTTTACACCGGCTGAAAAAATCCAAGCTCACTGTAGGTCTATCAACACCCAATTAGATGAATTTAAAAATTATGTATCTGACCTTCAGTTCACACAAGATGCTTTAGAAGCACAGGGTGCAGAGCTTGCAAGAATTAGTGAAGAAATTGGTCATGCTAGGGACTTGGCCAATGAAGCCAATCGAGCTAAGTCTGAATTTCTTGCAACGATGAGTCATGAACTTCGCACCCCTTTGAATGGCATCTTGGGGATGACGTCTATGCTCTTAAATTCAAAAATAGAGAAGCATCTCAGAGAAAATATCCTCACAATTGCTGATTCAGGCGCTATGCTGCTTGAACTTCTCAATGACATTTTAGACCTCTCAAAAATTGAAGCTGGCCATTTGGATTTAGAGCTAATTGGGTTTGACCTCCATCATTTGCTAACTCAAGTGGAAACGCTCTGGCGTCCTAAAATCGAAATGAAGGGCCTGCATTTTTCAGTTTCAATAGATCAGACTGTGCCACAATTCATCCACTCAGATCCGACACGCATCAGACAATTGCTTACAAATTTGATCAATAATGCCAGCAAATTTACCCATTCCGGGTCCATAAAAATTAATATTGTTCAAGCAAGAGCTGGAAACCAAGCCGGTCACCTTATTTTCTCTGTCGCTGATACGGGCATAGGAATCCCAAAAGACAAACTTGAGTCGCTCTTTGAGAAATTTACACAAGCTGATAGCTCTACCACACGTCAATATGGCGGGACAGGGCTGGGCCTGGCAATCTGCCATCAATTGACAGAATTGATGGGCGGGCACATTGATGTCAAAAGCAAGGAAGGCCAAGGGAGTGAGTTTAGCTTTGAAATTCCCTATACACTCAGTGAGAAAGATAAAATTATCACCCTACAAGGGGAAGACCACTTAGAAAATCTACCGGCCTTTATGGATATCTCACTTTTAATTGCCGAGGATAATTTGGTCAATCAGACTGTGATCTGCAAAATTTTAGAAAATCACATTCGAGAAATTGATCTGGCTGGTAACGGCCTTGAAGTCCTTGAGAAACTTGAGCAGGGCAATGTTTACGATCTCATATTAATGGATATTCAGATGCCTGAAATGGATGGTTTAGAGGCCACACAGAAACTTCGCCAGTCACCTGATGAAAAAGCAGCAAACATTCCTATCATAGCCCTGACAGCCAATGCAATGGCTGGGGACCGCGAATATTACCTTAAGAACGGGTTAACCGGCTACGCCTCTAAACCAATCGTGATGCAAGATCTCTTAATGGAAATTTATCGCCATCTTACTGATCAAGAAAAGGCATCTTTCAACAAGCCAACTACAGACAGCCTCTCTGAAAATTCTAGCAAATTAGCTCCCTCTGCCCCGGCGAGCAAAAAGGAACAAGCGATGGACGATATCCTAGCTTGTTTATAGGAAAACCTACCTCTAGCAAAACATCATAAAACAGCGTATAGGGAAAAGTATGAAAATTTTCTTTGTCACGTTAGGATTGCTCTCTTTGGGCCTTGGTTTAGCTGGCATTCTTTTACCGCTCTTACCTGCCACGCCCTTTTTTCTCCTCAGCGCCTATCTCTTTGCCCGTTCCTCAAAACCATTACATGACTGGATGCTTGCCCACAGAATTTTTGGGCCTATTATTCAAAACTGGAGAGAAAATAAAAGCATCAGTTTATATGGCAAAGTCTCTGCAATGATTGCCATTTTTGCAACCTTCATCATCAGCATACTTCTGGATGTACCCTCTCATGTCCTACTCATACAAGGAGTGACATTAAGTCTCGTATCTCTGTTTATTTTAACAAGAAATGCGCCGCCAAAAAATGACGCCTAAGTTGCGTCATGAGTGCTCAAACTTATGTCGCCGAAAATTCTACCCGAAAGAAAATATGACTGACGCATTTGTCTTCCGTGAAGAAAGGAACACCGAGTACATTGTAATAGCGAAATTCACGGTCTGCCCATACAAGCTGATTGTGCAGTGATAAATAGGGCGATCCAGTTCTGACAACTTCTTTAAACTTTTTGATCAACCCTGGTGATTGAACAATCTGCCCTGTTGGATCCCTGCCCACAGCTTCAACATAAGCGGTGCCAAAAATTCTGACGCGGAATTGGTCCAATTCAGGGTCATAAGCATTCAGGGCGACCCAAGGCAAGTGAGATATAAAAAGGTTAGGATCTAGATTTGCACGCTGAGGATAACCGCCGCACTGATCTTTCAACGCAAGCCATCTTTCATAAAAATCCTTTAAGTCTTCAGATTGGATATCTGCTAGATCTGGATTAAGTTGTATATCTAGATTCATAATATCCTATCATAAAGCGAATGCCTTCTGGGAACAATAGGAATTAAATTCTCCCAGATTGACCCTTTTTCTTCACAGCTATTGAGTGTTTAAGTCCAACGCTTTAAACCCTCGTAGGCAGTTAGAGAGTTTCCCCTCTCTAACCCCCTACTGATGATTTTAAGAGGAAACAGCCTCAGTCCGGGTAGCGCCCTCTTTCACCACGCTTTTAGAAAGCCATAACCAGCTGACCAAGAAGCCGTATAAGAAGTTTGAGCTCAGAACTTCTACCAAATGTACCATTCTCACTGCTTCAGGCATGTACGGGTTTGGCATAATCAGGCCAGTTCCCATCAAAAGCGCAAACGTTGCTCCCACAAGGATAGAACTCATAAGACGCGGTGTATTTATCTTGCGTACAATCAAAAAAGCCAGGCCCATCCAAACCAATCCTCGTAACAATTGGAAAGCAAGAAGACCAGGCCCTTCCCGCAAGGTCATCTCCAGATGATCAAAGAAAGGCAGAAGACTGTCAGCACCGTAAAAGGCTCGCACCTCTGGACTTTGCCACGCCACATAATATCCAAACATCCAGTATATAACCAGATAGAGTATCGACCCCATCATAAAATATTGGAGTCTGCCCTTCATAGAAAGAGAGTGAGTACTTGTATAAAGTGGGACCGAGGCCTTTGGATCAACATCCGAATGAGTGAGATGACCGGTTAACAAGGGGACAAAAGAAACGACAACCGCAATGCTAACCCCCTGCATCAATATCAGAGTCAGAGCTGTTGATGCATCAGTGCCTATATCAAAAAAGACGGCTTCCATGAGCGACATAACAGGCGCAACCATAAAGTAGAGTATAAAGAGCCACCCACTCAGCTTTAGCCCCCGTACTATCGAAGCTTTTGCTAGTCCAATCAAGATTAAGACATTCAACAGGCACATCAGGGCCAACAAACCCACTGCCGAGGCTTGGTCTGCTGCGTCCGTCGAAGCGGCGTCACTGCCTGCCGACGGATCAGCAACCCCGAAGATCAAGCCACTCACACTAACGGCGATAATATGGACACCGGTCAACCCTAGGATGGCTCCACACATTTTTACTATTTTTATTGCTGTCATTTTCAATTTCCTTTTCTTATTGTTTGTATAAATCGGCAAGCGTTGATCGCGCCCACTCCAAGTCACTGGCGGCTTGCATAACGCCTGCTTTTAATGCATATCGGCCTGTAAAATGAACCTCAGGTCCCATAGCCTGATGACTTGTTTCAAGAAAACCATGCCAGTGCGTCAAATGATCAATCATCTTTTTTAAGAAATCCTTCAAATGAGCTTGAGTGACATGGCGTCCCATCATGGAAAATCTCAGCATGAGGCTTTGCAAACATTTTCCAATTTCATGAGATTCAAGCTGTGGAAAGGCAAACCAATCCATGAGAGCCTGCTCTCCTTTTTCGGTCAAAACATACATTTTCTTATTATTAGAAGCACTATCAGGTTGCGGCACCTGATGGATCATGCCCAGGCGTTGCAGTTTATTTAACGCCGGATAAATACTACCGGGACTACTGGAATAAACACTCAGCGCTGTTGTGGCGAATAGCTGCCTGACCGCATAACCAGACATGGGATTATTCGCCAACAGACCCAGAATACCATACCCCAAATCTGAAATTTTCTGTCCATTCACTTCCTGACTCCAATTTAGTACGTTTCGTACTAAATATGCCTTCTGAGGCACGATTAATCAAGTACTATCTTCCACAACGCCCTTCGGAACCTCCTAAATCACCAATGTATTCTCTCTAAAACACCCCAAAATTGATGCTGTATTTCAGCTTGGGTACCGCTGCCGCCTAACCAGCTCATTTTAAGCAGCCACCTCCCCGTCTCATGACATTAGGGCAGTCTTTAGACTAGACACTCGCAGTTCTGTTGATTAAGACTGGCTGGTCCATTGATGATGCCTGTCAGGCTATAAAACAGGTTAAAAGAGAAAGAAGATTTTTGTGTCGCACCAATCTATTCAACAGGAACTGCAAAATTGTCTGAACAAAGGAGCTGGAAGGGAAGCACTTTCGCTTGCGAAGGACCTTGCCGCATTTGGCGGAACTCCTCCTTGGATGGTTATAGCCAAACTGTGTAATAGTAGCGGCCATCATATCGAAGAAGAAGATGCTTTAATGCACCGCTTAAAAGAGCAAAGGAGCGATCTCGGGGCCATCTCAGCACTGGCTGAACTCAAGCGTAAACAAGATGACCGCCGCGCGGCAGAATCATTTTATCAGCTAGGTCTTGGTACTGTTGCTCAAATGCCTAATCCTCCTCAAGCTGTTATCAACTGGATAAGCCGTGCACAGGACTATCTAAAAGAAGGCAAAGATGTTTACAGCAATCATGTTTTGGATCACCTCTCAAAATCAGGAATAGACCTCGCAAAAACAAGCCCCCAGGTTCAGGAAGCCTTTACTCTTTTAACAGGCCAAAGCGAACTTTTCCTTCAGCAACCCAATATGTTTTTCTTTCCTGGCCTTCCGCATAGAGCCTGGTTTGAACGCAAAGAATTTGACTGGGTAGAAGAAGTAGAAAGTTATACGGAGGCCATCGTTGATGAGTTATCTGATATCATTGGAAACGCAAATAGCTTTGAGCCCTATGTTCAAGGGCAACCTGGACGTCCCTCACCCAATAACCCTCTCCTCGACGATCCAAGTTGGGGGGCTGGATATTTATGGAAAAGCGGCGAAAGACAGGATGCTCTTGCAGACAAAGTACCAAGTGCGATGAAGGCGCTGGAAGCTGTGGACATGCCCTTAATCACAGACCGTGCACCGATGGCACTCTTCTCACGGCTAAAGCCTGACACGCATATTAAGCCCCACCACGGGGCGCTGAATACACGCTTGATCTGTCACTTGCCTCTGATTGTTCCAGAAGGCTGTGCACTAAGAGTTGGTGCTGAAACCCGGAGTTGGGAAACTGGAAAAATGTTCTTTTTTGACGATAGTATTGAGCATGAAGCATGGAATCGCGGCACAGCTGATCGTACAATTTTGCTTTTTGAAATTTGGCGTCCTGAAATTTCCTTAGAAGACAGGGAAGCTTTAACAATCCTCTTTGGGGCGATATCTAACTTTAATGATACAGCCTGATCGTCGCAGAGCAAACTACTGCTTACCAGACGTAGACGTGTCGCCTAAAGCTTCCATTTTAGAGCGCCGCCATCTTTTCCACCGCCCGTGAAGAGTATCCCTTAAATACATTCTATATTCACGCAAACTCAAAGAAAGCGACTGACTTTGGTCGCTTTCCTTTATAACATTCGGTGTTTGTCGACAACTCATTCAGAGATTAAGACGAGAGCAGCCTTTATTGATGGTGAGTTAGCCAGCTGGACAGAGCAATCAATACTTGAGGGCTAATGGTTTCGTCAATCTCGCCGTATTCATTGGTATCGCCTGTTTTTGCTGTCTGGAACATATGGTTTAAGTCTGGAAATATTCGCTTTACAGCGCCGTATTTTGCGCCGCCTAACACCTTATAAATCCCTTCCACATTCTCCTTAGCAGGAACCTGTGAATCTTTGGATCCGTTCATGATCAAAACAGGCTTTTTAACTTTTGCCCAATCTAACAACGGGTTTCCTTTTAGAAAATTTCGGAAAGTCTCTTGCGCTGCGTTTTGTGGATTTAGTGTTCCTGTTCTCTTAACCCATGTGTTAATGACCGCCTTTTCTTCCCCTTCAAGGGAATTGTATAAATTAAGCAATAGTTTCAATCTTTCTTCTTCTGACTGAGTCGTCAGAACAAGGTCGTAAAATTTCTCACTAAAAGCCTTCAAATAGGGAAGTGCATGCGCTGGAGCCCCTTTAGCCGCGGGTTCAGTCTGATCTTGTAGGACTAAAATATCATATATCGACATACCCGGACCGCCCATTGAGACAAGGGAAACAAGACCTGAAGTGGCGGCCAATTTTGCAGCGATCAAACTGCCTTCACTATGGCCAATGATATGCAGAGCCTCTTTCTTTACATCCTGATGAGTTTTCAAATAGTCGAGGGCAGCCTGACCATCGGCAACAAAATCCTCTATGTCTGCCGTTCTAAAGTCGCCGGTGGATTTAAAAACCCCTCGTTTATCCATGCGCAGAACGGCAAAGCCTTGTAGAGATAAATAATCAGCTATGACCTTGAAGCTTCGATGCCCGCTAAAATACGAGTCACGCTGGTTTGGGCCTGATCCAGGGATCAGAAGAACAGCCGGAAAGGGTCCTTTCTTTTCTGGGAGTGTCAAAGTTCCAGCAAGCCAGACATTGTCCTTTTTATTCGCTATACTGACTTCCTGTACTGTGTATGAAACAGGATTTTTGGGTGTTTGAGGTCGTTCGATATCGGGCAAAGCCTCTACTTTATCCAAAGTCAACGCAAAGGCCGATCCGCCCTGAATGAACTCTGCCGTAATTTTTGTATAGTCTTCGTTTCCTGTCCCTTTTATCGAGACCGGAACCCCTGCAAGCTTAATCGTTATTTCGCGAGATTCATAAGTGACATGACTGACCGGAATATAGCGTGCTCCTTGATCTAAGCTTGCAACATTACCGCCCCAGCTTCGATCGGCCTTTTGAAATATCTCAACACCAATCCTTAATTCTGGGCCATTTGGAATTTGCATTTTCCCATACCAAGCCCCTTTGTAAGCGGCAAGGCTATCCCCTGCCTTAACCATCCCAGTTAAAGCCATGAGCATCAGAGATACTATGAGAAGGTTTTTTATAAGTAGTTTTAACATTGGTTCTACCCTTGTGTCTTATGGATTAGGTTATACTATATACATCGTTATGCTATGTATATAGTTGAAGCTTGACTACATAGCAATACCATGTAATGAATTATTCATCTTTTCTTCTAAAAGAAGAAGCCTGCAAAGACGTGGAAGACCCTATGGAAACGACTTCCGATCAAGTGATCGAGCGCTGGATACCCCAATTTAAAAAAGGCTTGCTCGAGTTTCTTATTTTGATGAAACTTCAGCATGACCCTCTCTATGGATACGAGATGGCAATCGAAATAAAAAAGCTGAC
This sequence comes from Temperatibacter marinus, assembly GCF_031598375.1. Taxonomy (NCBI): domain Bacteria; kingdom Pseudomonadati; phylum Pseudomonadota; class Alphaproteobacteria; order Kordiimonadales; family Temperatibacteraceae; genus Temperatibacter; species Temperatibacter marinus. Next base: position 1,475,862 of record NZ_CP123872.1, on the reverse strand, counting down.
ATCAATCAATTTGGCTGAGGGGACTTTATATCCGCTCTTAAATAGGCTGAAACGCGATGGGCTCGTTGAAACAGAATGGCAGACAGAAGCAAGCGGTCCCCCGCGGAAATATTATCAAATTACACCGATGGGCAGAGAGACATTAGAAAAAATGAAGACATACTGGACTGAAACCCACAGCTCAGTTTTAAAGATGGTGAATTCAGGATGACGTTAGATTTTCCAATAGAAAGTAAGCTTGCTCAAAAGGTTTGGGATAATTTCAAGCGAGAGCTAGATCATAAACTCAAGGACTTGTCTCCCTCTGAGCAGGAAGAAGTGTCGCAGGAACTCTTAAGCCATCTTTACGAGAGCGCCTTAAATGATCCTGCAGATCTTGAAGAAGAGAGATATTTAAATGCTATTGAAAGACTGGGCTCTCTTGATGACACTCTCACGCCTTTAGTTGAGGATCTTCTTCTACATTCAAGTCTAACCAAAGGTAACCCTTTTGCCGTCATAAGCAGCCTTAAAAAGACAGCCTCAAAAGGTCTCGTTCATATCCTTGGGACCTGTATTTTAGGTTTCGGATATTTCACCTGCATCATGCTCTTCGTAATGGCCATTGCTCATCTTTTTGATCCAGGCGTTGGAATCTGGTTGCATGAGAGCGGCAGTCTCTCTTTTTCCTTCTCAGCACAACCAGACGCCACCCAATTTCTGGCTTCCTATTTTTCACTCGCGGCGATCATCTTCAGTGGGATCGGATATCTATTTTTAAATCGACTTCTTCGCTTTTTCATTTCGCTGAGCACGCAAAGTAAGACCTATTAGTGTGTCATTAGAGCATCGACTGATGCCATAACTATTTTACGTGAAATTGCAGCAAGGAAGAAACGGGCAACATACTGGCTAATACAGCACTTAAAGAGAGGAGGCCCCAGTTGACTTTACCCTCGGGGTATATCCACCCATGTCATATCCCTTCACCGCACCGGCAAGGGCAGATACTATAATCGAAACATAAAAAAAGCCGCCCTTAAAGGACGGCGTTTTTAATGGTGCCCGGGGGCGGATTTGAACCACCGACACGCGGATTTTCAATCCGCTGCTCTACCCCTGAGCTACCCGGGCATGGGTAATGATAGGGGGCCTCATTGAGGCGCTGACGGGGCTTATAGGCAATATTCTTAAGCCTGTCTAGCCCTGAATCAACTCCGTCGTCATTTTTTTTAATTTTTTCAGATTATTCGTCGTTCAAGATGATTTTTCCAGGCTCTAATTTAATCTTTTTTGCTTTATACAACAAGCCAATCGCCCGTTTAAAGTGACTTTTACTTGTGCCGAACACATCTTTGATCAATTCTGGGCTAGATTTATCTGTAATCGTTGAAATACCACCTGCCGATTCTAAATGATCAAGAATCATATCTGCTAAATCTTTTCGCTCATGCTGGCCTGGCTTTCTAAGCATCAGGTTAATTTTACCGTCAGGTCTAATGTCCTGAACATAGCCCTTAAAACGATCGCCTTGCGAAATTCGTTGGAAGATCGCACTTTTATGAATCAATCCAACATGTGTTCCATTAATGACAGCCTTATACCCAAGGTCACTCTGCCCAGAGACTAAAAGATCTACCTCTTCACCTGGCTCAAAATCATCGTCATCCTCTGCGTAAAGATAGCGCTCTAACTTGCTACTCCCAGCGATACGACCTGAATTATCAATATATATGTAAACTGTATATTCCTTACCGGCTATCATAGGAATACGTTGTTCACTAAAAGGAACGAACAGATCCTTCATCAGACCCCAATTCATAAAAGTCCCAAATTTAGTCGTATTGGTTGCTCGCAAGGTTGCACAATCACCGACCTCAGCAAATGGGAGTTCTGTAGTCGCGATGATCCGATCTTCACTATCCAGATAAATAAACACATCGATGATGTCATTCATCTCCCAATCATCAGGGATATAGCGCTTCGGCAGAAGGATCTCCCCTTCTTCGCCTCCATCTAAGTAGAGCCCAAAATCAACTTGCTTGACAATTTCCAGAGCATTAATTTTTCCGATTTCAGCCATCATAAGGCCTTTCTAATGAAGGGTATCATTCCCATCGTTAATGAGCGTTTCTTGAGCATGCTGAATAACCTGCTCCACTTCATGCTCTCCAAGAGGCTCTTCTGAGGGCAAAGCGTACCCGCCAGACATCCATTGCCCCAAATCAATATCCGCACAGCGCTTAGAACAGAAGGGGCGATATTTTTGAACCGTCTCTTTCTTACATGTTGGACAGTGTGCCATGACTTATATCCTTAATAGTGATTTCCTACGATCCAATTTTCACAAAAGCCTTGTCATTCTGTTTCAACTTAACAGATCGGTGACATTTGTCAGCTAAAGCCTTCGTTAAAGAAGGATTATCCTCTAGAAATTTCAATGTCTGATTGGGAACCATCAAAATTATATCCCCAGCTTCTTTACCAAGACCGGCTTTCACTGCCTCTTCAATTAAGTGAATGGCCTGGGCACGCGGTGACAAAACAGCCTGACGCTTTTGCAGCATACGATCTTTCAAATTCAGGCCTTTTCGCTTCCGGGAAAATTCCATCAAACCAAACTGAGACAACCCTGATCGTTTAATAGGGACAGGATCACTTTTCATGGTTTCATCTATGAGATTAATCAGCTGGGCAGCACTGCCCTTCGCTGACATGTCGACGAAATCAATAACGATTAGGCCGCCAATATCCTGAAACTTCATGTGATAGAGGCTTGCTAAGGCTGCTTCCATATTCACTGTTAGCAAAGCCTCTGAAGCCGGACGACCTTGAAGCGCACTCCCAACATTCACGTCTATAACTGTCAACGCTGTTGTATGCTCGATCGTAATCCAGCCCCCTGAAGGTAATTGGATCCGATCTTCAAGAGCTTCTTCAATGGCCTCTTCAATGCCAAATTCTTCAGCGATCGATTGATCACCCTGCCAGTTCATGAGGCGCCCAGACATATCCGGCCAGCGCTTTTCGCAAAGAGCAAGAGCCTCAGTCAAGACAGAGCCATTTTCAATGTAAATGGGCCTCTCATCCTCAGGCGCATGCAATAAAGCTTGTTCAAGAGGACTCATTGAAAATAGAACGGCCGGCTTTTTCATTGTCCCTATTTCTGAGAAGGCAGAAGCCAGCCACTGAGCCTCAGCAAGTACAGATTCAGGCGCTATATCCATGGCTGCTGTTCTAACAATAATAGAATAGTCATTCGCCAAATCAGTTAAGAGAGGGGACAGCGCTTTTAGAGACCGAGGGGGTAAATCTTTCGAAAAGAAGAGGCGCGGCTTTGCGAGTTCCAAAACCACATAGCGACCCACCAATCTTGGCTTAGCAGATAGGTTAATAGCCTTACCGTCTATTGAAGAAGCATCCGTGATGCCCTGTGCTGTTATAAGTTGCCCTTCTTTCAGACAATCAGAAATACTCGCAACTTTGCCCTTCACCAATTGTTTGGCACGGCGCAAGCTCATACAACCACTCTGACCATTTCCAAGATCAAAAAATGCCATATCAAGGCTAGTATTCACATCTTTAACACGCGCTGCATAGATAACGTCTACAGCCGATAAACCGGTTTCCGCATAGAAATCTACGCGCTCAGCAAACCCCTCTTCATCGATGTGGCTTGCACGCCATTCTGCAAGGCCAGCCTCAAGAGTATATGATAATTTAGTCATGGATATATCCTGTTCCAACCAGAAGGTTGCGCGTTTCAAATAAGGGAAGCCCAACTACTGCTGAATAAGAGCCTTTGATCTGACGAACAAAAGCTTCTGCTGACCCTTGAATACCATATCCCCCTGCCTTTCCGTCCCATTCACCACTTTCAACATATCTATTCATTTCAGAGACTGAAAGCCGCTTAAAGGCAACAGATGTTACCACAGTTTTTGTAATCTGTTGCTTGGACGGAGTAATCAAAGAGAGGCTTGTCAAAACTTTATGACTTCTGCCACTCATGATCTCTAGACACATTTTTGCAGTGCGAGCATCTTCTGCTTTCGGCAAAATGCGCCGACCTTGAGCGACAACTGTATCTGCTGCAAGGATATAGGCGTCAGAATGTTGAGGTAAGACTGCCTCAGCTTTTTCACGGGCCATTCGCGCAGCATAAAGGCGCGGCAATTCACCGGCCTTTTCTGTTTCATCGATATCTGCAGGGTCGATAATGTCTGGGTAGATCCCAATCTGGGCCAGTAAGTCTTTTCTGCGAGGTGAGGCAGAGGCAAGGACCAATGGAGCAGACATCAGGTCAATCTTATTTAAAGCGGTAGGTAATACGACCTTTAGTCAGGTCATAGGGAGTCATTTCCACAAGAACTTCATCACCAGCCAACACACGAATACGATTTTTGCGCATTTTACCAGCGGTATGACCTAGAATTTCATGGTCATTTTCAAGTTTTACACGGAACATTGCATTTGGGAGTAACTCAGTTACCGTCCCACGCATTTCAAGTACTTCTTCTTTAGCCATTATAACTCCTAGGTTGGCTGATTCATTGCATCGCGCTTTACATGCGTTAAAATCACAGAAAAATCAAGGCTTTTACAGAAATAGCCAAGATATCTACAAGAATCGCTCTAGATTAGCTCCAATTGGTTCGCTGAAATGGGGGGCTCAGGTTGAAGGAATGGAAGGTACTATTAAAAAGAAAGTCTTTTTTCAATCCGCGCACTCAACTCATCTCTTACTTTTCGGTAAACTTCCATAATCTGGCTTCTATTCCCTTCCATCATGCAGGGATCCTCAGTAGGCCAAAACTCTACCTCTGTATCGCTATCAGCTAGCTTTGATAACAGCCTATCATAAGACTGGCTTGTTAAAGATATAACCAAGTCAAAATCCTCTAACGTCAGGTCCTGTAAAGTTTTTGCCTTATGATCCGTAAGATCATAGCCAATTTCATGCATAACCTGAGCAACAAAAGGATCCAATTCACGGGTCACAAGGCCCGCAGAATCAATATAAATGCGGCGCTTGGCATATTGATCTGCTAATGCATAAGCAAGCGGCGAGCGAACGCTATTTTGATTACAGACGAAAAGAACACTGCGAGGGTTTTTGCTCATTCTTCAGTTACCCCTTCATATGCAAAACACAAATCAATGTGAAAAGCCGTCTTGCGGTTTGATGGTCGAGAATAATTTTATCTTCCAAGCGTTCTCTCAAAAGCGCGCTCCCGTCATTATGTAATCCCCGCCTGCCCATATCAATGGCTTCAATTTGTGAGGGAGAAGAGGATTTAATCGCTTCATAATATCGATCACAAACAGAGAGATACTCTCTAATTGTGCGCCGGAAAGGACTCATTGCCAGTTTAAAAACCATCACAGCTTGATCCTCACTCGTGACTAAATCAAAAACCAACCGGCCTTCTTCAATCGCCAAGGTCAATTTATAAGGCCCGTGATATCCTGCCTCTGTTGCTTTAATCACTTCAAAAGAGTTGTCTTCAATCAGATCAAAAATTGCAACACGTCGCTCATGGTCGACATCCGCGGAGCGACGCATAAAGGTGCTTTCATCAAGCTGAATATCACTGAGACGATAATTACTCACAGAAGGCCTTTACCCTATTGTTTATCTATATCTTCTAGTCTTATAGAAACAGAAAGTCCGTGAGCCTGCAAGCCTTCTTCTTCTGCCAACGTGATGGCAGCAGGGCCAATAGCAGCTAAACTTTCTGGCGTGCATTCAACAAAGGTTGTGCGCTTCATGAAATCATATACACTCAGACCGCTTGAAAACCGTGCTGTGCGCGCAGTCGGTAAAACATGGTTTGGTCCAGCCACATAATCCCCAATCGCTTCAGGTGTGTAGCGGCCAACAAAGATAGCTCCAGCATGAGTTACCTTTTCGCGATACTCATGTGGATTCTCTATGGCGAGCTCTAAATGTTCTGGGGCCAATGCATCCACAAGAGGTAAGCTATTGTCGATATCCCCTACAACAATAATAACCCCGTAATTTTCCCAGCTCGCACTGGCAATTTGTGCCCGCGGTAAAGTTCTAAGATGATTTTGAACCGCCAGTTCCACACTTTGTGCAAAAGCTGGGTCATCGGTAATAAGAATGGATTGCGCTACGGGGTCATGTTCAGCTTGAGACAGTAAATCCGCGGCAATCCAGCGTGGGTCATTTGTGTTATCTGCTACGACTAAAATCTCGGAGGGCCCCGCAATAGCGTCGATGCCAACCTTACCATATACCTGCCGTTTCGCTTCCGCAACGAAAGCATTTCCGGGTCCAACAATTTTATCAACACTTGGAATGGTCTCTGTTCCGTATGCAAGCGCTGCAACAGCTTGAGCGCCACCTACTCTATAAATTTCGTGGATACCTGCTAATTTTGCAGCTGCAATCACAGCTGGATTAACCACGCCGTCCGGCGTGGGAACAACCATCACCAAATTCTCAACGCCAGCCACCTTAGCTGGCATTGCATTCATCAAAACAGATGATGGGTAATTTGCAGTACCGCCTGGGACATAAAGACCCGCTGAAGAGACAGGGCGCCACTGCTGACCTAACCTTACGCCATCATCATCTGTGTAGTCCAAAGAATGAGGCATCTGATTTTGATGAAAACTAGCAATACGATCAGCTGCCTTTTTCAAGGCAGCCAAAAGTTCAGAAGTCAAACTGTTGTAGGCTGTTTCTATTTCATTCTCAGAAAAACGTAACCCGTAGGTCTCCACATCGAAACGGTCAAATTTTGCAGTAAAATCATATAAGGCTTTATCACCCTTGTCTTTAACAGCCTCCACTATAGAGTGAACACTCTCAGAAACATCTTCGGCGCTTTCCCGTTTCATGGTCAGGACAGCAGCAAACTGCTGCTCAAAATCTGGCTGAGATGACGACAGTCTTAAAACCATATTACGCGCCCTTCGACGATAGAGACGCAAGCGCGTCACGGAATTTATCAGTCCAATAGCTCAGCTCTTTTGGACGAATTTTAAAGGCCGATCTGTTTACAACCAGGCGTGATGTAATTTCCATCAATGTGTCCACCTCCTGTAATCCATTGGCTTTCAACGTACCTCCTGTTGACACTAAATCCACAATGCGCGGAGTCAACTGAAGGGCTGGTGCTAGTTCCATGGCCCCATTTAATTTAACGACTTCAGCTTGAACGCCTTTTTCTGCATAGAACTGACGGGTGATATTTGGATATTTTGTCGCGACACGGACGTGGGACAAGCCATCAGAGTCTGTTCGTCCTGCAGCTTTAATTTCTTGGGCCATCTCATTAGGTAATGCAACAGACAAGCGGCAATAACCAATGCCGAGATCAAGGGGGGAATAGAGATCGTCATAGTCAAATTCACGCAAAACATCATTGCCGACCACACCAAGATGCGCAGCACCAAAGGCCACAAAGGTTGCTGCGTCAAAGGCCCTGACCCGAATGATAGAGAGGCCTGGAATATTTGTGTCAAATTTTAACGCGCGACTCTTTGGGTCATCAAAGGCCGCTTCAGGTTCTATACCCGCAGCGCGAACAAGAGGCATAACCTCGTCTAGGATCCGTCCTTTTGGCAAGGCAAGGACAAGAGGGGCAGTTAATTCCATGATATTTACTCGCTATAGTCTTTTGTATGATCTGGCCTCGCAAGAGCTTCAAATGTCTCGCCTTGATCCGTTAAAAAAATTTCAACACATTCAATCTTCAGAGCTATAGACATATGGCCCGCAAAAATGAGTTCAAGCTTTTCTGAATCCTCCTCAGATATTTTAACATCCAAAAGAGAAAAGACAGCATCCTTGTCTAGCGCAGTTTGACTTTTATATTTCACATCCATCACTGTGTTAAAATGGAGGGCGCACCGTTGGCGTTCACCAGGATGTTTTATCGCGAAAAGCCCTCGCTGCCACCAAGGCCTTTTCTTTTCCCAGCAATAGCGGTTGGCCATCAAAATAAATTGATGCGCCTTTGGATCATAATGCATATCAGAACCAACAATCGCTGCATCCTGTACTAATGATGCCAACAAGGTCAGATCCTCGGGGGTCTCTACTTTTAACTTTAATGGTTCAGACATAGGTAAACTTTCTAGACTCACTCTTTAGCGCGCCCGACTTTACGCAGTTCAACTTAAAAAAGAAAGTGTTTCTGTTGAAACGATTTATGCTGGCACTCTTTCAATCTGAGCCCCAACGGCTTGAAGCTTTTCTTCCATACGCTCATACCCTCTGTCGAGATGATATAAACGATTTATCTCGCTCGTACCCTCCGCAGCTAATGCTGCAATAGCCAGACTCATCGATGCTCTTAAGTCCGTTGCCATTACTGGCGCTGCTTTTAAAGTAGAGACGCCTTTAATGGTCGCACTGTTGCCTTTAATTGTAATATCAGCGCCCATACGTATGAGCTCAGGTACATGCATATATCTATTTTCAAAAATGGTTTCCTCAATGATTGACGTCCCATCCGCTAGAGTTAGCATTGCCATTAATTGGGCCTGCATGTCAGTAGGAAATCCCGGGTAGGGCATAGTCACAAGATTGATAGGTTTGATCACATCCGGCCCTATCACCCTGACGCCTGCCTCTTCAGTACTAATCTCGCCACCAGCCTCAGTTAAAGCTTTAAGGGCTGAGGCCATATCTTCAACTTTCGCGCCTTCAAGTAGAATTTCACCCCCGGTTATCATCGCGGCCACAGCGTAAGAAATGGCTTCTACGCGGTCAGGCATAACGTCATGGGTTGTCCCCTTTAAGTGATCTACACCCTGAATGGTTAGGGTCGAGGTCCCTGCCCCTGAGATTTTAGCACCCATCGCATTTAAGCATTTTGCCAGGTCAATAATTTCTGGCTCTCTAGCAACATTTTCCAAGATTGAAGTGCCTTTGGCTAAGGTCGCAGCCATCATTGCATTCTCTGTAGCGCCGACGCTTGCAAAGGGAAAGACATAATGACCACCTGTCAATCCGTCTTTGGCTGTTGCTTCAACGTAGCCCTCATTCAGGTCTATTGTTGCGCCAATAGCCTCTAGAGCTTTCAAATGCAAATCAATGGGCCTATTCCCTATGGCACAGCCCCCAGGCAATGAGACACGCGCATGACCAAATCGCGCGACAAGAGGACCCAAGACGATAATAGACGCCCGCATTTTACGCACCATATCATAGGGTGCTGTGGTCGTGACAATATCAGAACCATCTAAGGTTTTTCTGCGGCCCATTCGCGCGCCGCTGGCTCCCCCTGCAACGGCAAAACCAACGCCCATATGATTAAGCAGGTCAGAGAGCGTCGAGATATCAGCAAGCCTTGGTAAATTACAGAGCGTTAGAGGTTCTGCCGTCAATAAGCTTGCACACATAAGAGGCAGCGCTGCATTTTTTGCGCCGCTTATTTGAAGAGACCCATTCAGTTTTTGACCGCCTGTTATGACCAATTTTTCCATGGAAATTTATCCTATTGCTTTTCTTTTCCAGATTATGATCTCTTGAGTAGGGCAAAGATAAGGCGATGCCAAGGATAAATCTCAGCACCGCCTATAATTCTCCTCAAGAAAAGAGCATTACATACGAGGTAATGTCACGCCCGTTTGGCCTTGATATTTACCAGCCCGAGCATTGTAGGGCGTCAAGCAGGGCTCGTTACCTTTAAAGAAAAGGAATTGGCACGCCCCTTCATTGGCATAAATTTTAGCAGGAAGAGGTGTTGTATTTGAAAACTCAAGAGTCACATGTCCTTCCCAACCAGGCTCAAGCGGTGTTACATTCACGATGATGCCACAGCGCGCATATGTAGACTTTCCAAGGCAAATCACTAAGACATCCTCAGGAATACGGAAATATTCTACAGTTCGCGCCAGTGCAAAACTGTTAGGGGGAATTATGATTTCATCAGCAGTCCGGTCCACAAAACTTTGCTCATTAAAATTTTTCGGATCGACAATTACACTATCAACATCGGTAAAAATTTTAAATTCAGGGGCAACTCGCGCATCATAGCCATAGCTTGAAACACCGTAGCTGATTCCATCTCTATTTTGACCTTCTATAAAAGGTTCAATCATGCCGTTTTCTTTGGCTTGTTCGATAATCCACTTATCAGACATAATGGCCATGCAGCTTCTCCCTGCTGTTAACTCTATTATCTATGTCATTCTTTCTAGGATATAGCGCTGAAGCTTACAAGGTGCAAAATGGAGAAAAACCCACATCTCAGGAGGATTCTTATTTCATTTTCAGCCGAGACTGCTATAAATATGAAACATTTTCATATTTTAAAAGGTGCCCCTGTGACCTCACCACATGAACCCAAACGCTATCATGGCTTAGATTTTCTAAGAGGTCTTATGATGATGCTTGGGCTGGTTATTCATACAGTCCAATATTATATTACTCTGCCCTTCTTTAATTCTAAATATATCGACCCATCCACGTCCATAAGTATGGACTTGATTATGATTTTCATTAATACGTTCCGTATGCCGACCTTTTTTGTCCTCTCTGGTTTTTTCACTGCTCTGCTTTTTTATAAACTCGGGCGTCAAGGGCTTGCCAGCAATCGCATGAGACGTCTCTTAGGGCCCTTTTTGCTCTTCTGGCCGCTGGCCGCCGCACTGCTTGTGCTTCTTCAGCGGTACTGGGATACCTATCGTTTTCATGGCTATTGGGGCTTGCACCCAGATCAAGTGGAAACGCTCTATCAGGGCTTTCACTCCACATGGCATTTTTGGTTTCTCTATTATTTAATTTTGTATATTGGCGCTGCCCTTATTCTCATGCCGCTGATCCAAAAGATATCATCACGCATAAAGGAAAAGTTCCTTAACAAGCTCAAAACTTTTTTCCCAACAATTCATGGTATGATCTTCTTTTCTCTCATAACCATGATTTTTGCCTATTCCAATCCTTCAGGGCGTGTTTCCATTGATACAAATCTTGTGACATCGCCTCTCTCATTGATATATTTTAGTTACTACTTCGTTTTGGGTTGGTGGCTTTTCCTTTGCCGAGACATCTTAGCGTCACTCTCAAAACCCACGTGGCGTAATATGGGACTTGCGACAGTGTTTCTTATTGTGGGACTGGTGGTATTCACCCAATTAGGAACAGTGGGGTCTGAAGGCTATACCATAAAGCATGCCCTCTTGGTCGCTGCAAACAGTCTCTCAATTCTATTCTATATCTTCGGGTTTATAGGGATGGCTCTCAGGTATTTTTCAACCTTTAGTCCAGTGTCTCGCTATCTCACCGATATGTCTTTCTGGGCCTATATTATTCATCTGCCCGTTATCACGCTGATCGCTCAGGTGCTCTTTGGGTGGGAGATGATTGCAGAGGTGAAAGCGCTGGTAGTCCTAAGTCTCTCCACCGGGATTTGTTTTATCAGCTATGATCTTTTTGTAAGGAACGGAAGAATAGGAAGAATACTGAACGGGCGCGCATACCCTTCTCTCCTCAAATCAAGAAATTCTAATCCCCCAGACTAAAAGGGGGTCGGCTTTATAAGAGGTTCTACTCTGCGTCATCTTCTTTTCTGACTCGGGCCTGGCTTTTGCGACGGCGAAGATTAGCGCGCAGGTTTTCTGAAAGTCTTTTTTGGCGTTCCTCAGCTTCTCGTTGCTTTTGCTCTTTTTTGCTGCCGCCTATTTGCTCTGCCATGGGAGTGGGTCCTTTTAAAGCCATTTATACTTACGGTATACTTCTGGTATGCTTCTGGAAACTTATGTATCAGAATTTTTGGTACCGTCAAATTTTTCTATGGATAAATTTCATGACTTTCCCCTTGAAATAGAGCGCAAGCTGTGGCAATAGCCCATGCATAGGACGGCCCTAGAGTCGCCCCGCCTATATAGGCCGCTATAGCTCAGTGGTAGAGCGCACCCTTGGTAAGGGTGAGGTCGAGAGTTCAATTCTCTCTAGCGGCACCATTCTCTCGTAAAGTTTCTAGAAACTATTCTATTATCCGTTTTGTCTTGGTTCGGGCTTGTCCTACTCAAGGTTTTCAGAATTATACTTCTTAGTCACTAAAAGAGCAGTATGCGGTAGTTAAAAACCAACCCAGAAAGACTTCTTTGTCTAGCTCCTAACGGCGCTTCAGAACCTCGCTTTTTGAACCGCGTTTGAGGTGTCTGTTATACTATATGATTCTCAGATTTCTTTCTAAGAATGTAGCAAAGCAACAAGCATGGTTTTTATATGAGTGGCCATATCATTTTCATCTAACTTTTGTACCCAGTACGGCGCCGTTTCATTAAATAGAATTTTTTCTATAAACACTGTACCTGCGACATAGGCGATAAAGGGCGCCAAGCGCACTCGCTTATCTTCTGTTATGAAAGGCCTTAATAGATTCTCAACTTGAGATAAGGCTTGTTTTTCCATTTCTTCCCAATCATCCGCGATAAGATGTGGGTTTAGACGTACATTTAAATAAATTGCCCTGAAGAGGTTGCGGTCCTCTTTCAATTGCATCAGAGCAATCGAGACCAATTGGGTAATAGCGTCCTCAAGGGTTGAAACTTCGGACAATTCCACAGGCTGTTCTTTAGCTTTCTCCTTCATTCTTTCTAATAGAATAGGTAAAAAAGCATCTTTATTTGCAAAGCGTCTGTAAACGGTGCCCACTGCGACACCTGCTTTATCAGCAATAGCCGCGACTGAAATTTGGCTAAAATCTTTTTCTTTCAGCAATGTCTCTAAAGCAATAATGATTTTTTTTTGCTTTTCTAAGCTGCGCTTTTGTTGGGCTGGTTTTATACCATTCGTCATAAAAGTCCCTTAATGTGAATATTAATTCGCTTATAGGGTCTTATATCTTTTCAATCAAGACTTAGAAATAAATCGATACTTTTTGAGAGTAATACTGATCTAGGGATCTCCCCCCTAATTCATCTGTTTATTTCTGGCTCTTGACATAGGATGCATATTTCATTATGTAAATGTGAATTCACATTCACAATAAGGATTAAAATAATGACAGCCCCCTTCATCACAGTCACGACTTCTAAGGATTTTATCTCTGCATCTTCTGAGGGTGACTTTGCATTAATCTTTGGCGGCTTATTGATTGTTATTATTCTTGGATATTTTGTGTGTCAGAATATTAGTTACCGACGTCAAGGTAAGGATTCTCTAACAGAAAAGGAAAAGATCAAGGAACTAAGACAGACAATCATTTTACTTTGGTCTTTGTGTGCAATTGCGCTGATTGCTTGGTTCCAAAGCGATAGAGGGCTTCAACAGCTAGGATTTACCCTTAATGGCACTACAGAATCGATGATGGCATTCGCAATCGTCACCATATTTTGTGGCTATATGATTTGGCAAATATTTCAGGTTGACAAATCACAAGAAAACAAACGCGACTTGCTCAAGCAATTTGAAACGAGTGGTGATTTTCAGTCACTAAGGTTTGTAAGTAAAACTGGCTACTGGCATTTTCAAGCCGTGGCCGTTACAGCAGGTATCACGGAAGAAATCATATTCAGGGCTTTTGCTATAACTGCACTCTCTCTTTATATGCCTATTTGGGCAGCGACCATTATTGCCGGCAGTATATTTGTTATATCCCATAGTTATCAAGGCCTTAAGGGGATGATGCGCACGATACCTATTACTATTGTCTTTACGATACTATTCCTAGTAACCAATAGTCTTATTCCAGTGATTATCTTACATATTGTCGTTGATATTGTTGCCGGTATTTTACTATGGAAAGCAGCACAATTCGAGAACGGCTTAAGGGACAAACAAAAACTGGCAACGACTGCAAGAGAGTGAGTATTCACCTCAAATGCAATGAGCTTAACTTCTTAAGGTATTATTTCGCGTCTCATCAGGCTTAATTAGTGATCACTTCCCCTTCAAGAACCGGCGTATGAGCGGGAAGACGCAGTGCCTTCGTCCTCTGCTCAAAAGCATAGCCTAATCCAAGCAAACGAGGTTCACTGAATGCTGTTCCAAGGAAAGAAATAGAAACAGGCAAGCCCCGCCCTGTAAAACCCGCGGGTACGATTAAATCGGGAAAACCAGATAAATTTGCTAGTGATACAGGCGACGGACCGCCTCCTGGACCAGAGCTAGAGGTTGGATCCATGTCAACTTTTGCAGGTCTGGTTGTACTGGTAGGATAAACAATGGCATCGAGACCATTTTCTTTCATTAGCCCGTCCAAAACAGACCGAATGAGTGGCAGACCATGAGTGAGCACTGAATTATATTCATAGCCCGTTAAATCAGTACTCTTATTCTCATAAAGCATAAGTTCCCAGCGCCCCGGATTAGGAATCACACCGTCTGCCCGTCTGGAAATAAGTCCCATTTGTCGAGCAATGAGATCATCGAGTGATTTCGGATATCCTTCCCCTGTCGTCGCAAGATACTCTTTTATCTGCGCTTTAAACTCTGGATATCGTATTGCTCTATAGAGGCGCCCTCGAACATCAATAACCCAACTGGGGATTTTAATATCGATAATCTCAGCGCCCGCATCTTTCATATTTTTCAAGGCGGATTCCATAACCCAATCTACCTCATAATCGTTACCCATAAATATACGTGCTACACCAATTTTTGCACCTATTAGAGCATTGGCATCTAGAAATTGCGTATAGTCTGTATGAAATTTATCTTTGCTTTTATCGGTAGAGATATCAGCGGAATCAACGCCCGTCATAATACCTAAAGACACGGCCACATCATAGACGCTCCGCGCCATTGGCCCTACAGTGTCAAAAGAAAGAGCCAATGGAATAACGCCGTCACGGCTTAAGAGACCATGGGTTGTCTTTAAACCAACAATACCATTCGCTGAGGATGGCCCGCGGACCGAGCCGCCTGTATCCGTTCCAAGAGCCATCATGCCGAATGCCGCAGCGACCGAGGCGCCAGATCCCCCGGAAGACCCTGATGGAGATCGATTAATATCATGAGGGTTATAGGTTGATCCGCCTAAGGAACTCATCGGGCCACCTGAAGCCAATTCGCTCATATTAGCTTTCGCTAGAATAATAGCGCCTGCATCCCGTAATTTTTTGACAATAAAGGCATCATCAGGCGGATAGGATCCTTCAAGAAGAAAAGACCCCGCCGTTGTAGGCATGTCAAAAGTATCTAAATTGTCTTTAAGAAGAATAGGGATGCCATGTAAAGGAGACCGTCGACCTTTGGTGCGTCTTTCCTCGTCTAAGGCTATAGCTTGGCTCAGAGCTTTCTCATTCAGCGTCAAAATAGCATTAATCGCAGGCCCTTTTTTATCAAAGGCAGCAATACGCGCCTGAAAGAGTTTTACCAACTTTTCAGAACTAAGCTTTCCCTCATCCATCGCTTTATTAAGCTCTTTAATGGTCGCTGCTGTTAGGGACAGGTCATTGGCATGAGTTTGGAAACTATATAGTCCAAACATAGCCAAAATCATGACTAAAACTAATCGCTTCAATTTCAATAAAACTCTTTCTGTTGCAACACTATTCATAGTTCCTCCTCACAAGTCATATGCGTATTGATTAAACAATATTAATTTATAATCTCTCTTAGTCATGACATGTCGATAAGAGACTGTCTAGTGGAAGCCAATCATGGCCCTGAGTTTATTCTCAGAGCCTCAAAGGAATAATTCTATGGCTTTGAATATGAGGCATATAAATACATTTCTTTCTCGGCTATTCTTCGTTTTGTTAGCCCGGCACTTGCTTCTTTCTTTTTCGTTGCTGGATTGTATGCAAGGTTAATGTCTAGGAATTGAAAAGCAGCATCACGATATTGACCTGATGCAGTTCGTTTATAGACTTGCCAATTCCCTTGATTTCCCCCTGTATTAAAAGTCAGGCTTACGAGGGCATCAAACATTGATTGAGTGATCCAAGCCCCTTTTAACCACTTACCAACGCTTGTTACACTGCGGCCGACACTCATTGCTAATCTTTTGGATGCTTTTGATTGTGATATGCCATCTAAATATTCTTTGGTATCATTGAGAGTACAGTGCCCATCATGGAGTTTTTCTCCATACCCAATTGTACAATGACCTGCAATATCCTCATAAGGAAATGCCGCAAATCCTTCCCAGTTTTTTATAAAATCTTCACCCTTTATACTGAGAAAAAGCTTCTCTATTGGTCTGAGTAAAAATCCATTGAATGAGTTCACAGATGTTTTCATATAAATTTCCTAACGCAAAATAATGGCCCCTTTCACCTCATGCGAGGAGAGAGCTATTTCAAAGAGGGGAGTGGGAGACTGAGAAGAGGCATATATATCTCATTTTACATAAAAATACAATTAATGAGATTTATTTTACTCTTAAAAGTGATTATAGATTGAACCCAAACGAGGATCCTAGACACTGATTTTGCCTTTTAACCAGTCTGACGTATATTCTAGGAAACATCATATTTTCAAACTTCTTTTCACAGGGGGAATTCATGAAAAAAATACTCTTAAGTCTATCTCTTGGTTTGCTTCTCATTGCCTGTAGCGCAGATCAGAAGTCATCCGAGGAAAACTCATCAGAATCGGAAGATCCACGGAGGGTGATGGCAGGACAGAACGGCCAATCAGTGACAATGCGCGAAGACATGCGCGGGGACCGGATCCACGCTGCCCCTTGGGCAACACGGTCAAGCGTTCTTGGGATGAACGGCATGGCGGCGACATCCCATCCCCTAGCCTCACAAGTGGCGATAGACATCCTAAAAAAGGGCGGCAATGCAGTAGACGCTGCCATTGCAGCCAACGCAGCGCTTGGATTGATGGAACCGACGGGTAACGGCATAGGCGGTGATCTTTTCGCTATAATCTGGGATCCAGAAACAAAGAAATTATACGGGGTGAACGCCTCAGGTCGATCCCCAAAAGGCCAAACCTTTGAGCAATTAAAAGCAAGAATTGGGGATGTGAAAGAAATTCCGAACTGGGGCAGCGTAGCCGTGACTGTTCCTGGTGCAGTGAGTGGATGGGACCTGATGCACAAGAAATTTGGCAAAATGGCTTGGGCAGAGACACTCCAGCCCGCCATTACTTATGCCACTGAAGGATTTCCCGTTACCGAAGTGATTGGCTACTATCTAAACCTCAGCGCAAAAGCTTTCCCTGCCAACCAAGAAAAGGAAGGCATTGAGGAAATCGAGAATTTTCTTACTACTTATACAAAAGGCGGCCTTGCTTACAAAGAAGGGGAAATATTTAAAAACCCAGATTTGGCACGAACACTCACGATGATTGCGAAAAGCGGCGCAGACGCTTTTTATAAGGGCCCCCTTGCCGACACAATGGATGCCTATTTTAAGCGCATCGGTGGCGCCCTTAGAAAAGAAGATTTCGCCAGCCATACAGCCAACTGGATTGCCCCGGCCAAAGTGAATTACAGAGGATATGATGTTTGGGAACTCCCACCAAATGGGCAAGGGATTGCAGCCCTTCAAATGCTGAATGTGTTGGAAGCCTATGATCTAAAGTCTATGGGATTTGGAAGTGCCGATCATTTGCATGTCATGGCTGAGGCCAAGAAATTAGCTTTTGAGGATCGGGCACGGTTTTATGCAGATCCTGACTTTTATAATGTCCCGCTCAAGGGTTTACTGTCAAAAGATTATGCTAGTGAGCGAAGAAAATACATTGCGATGGATACAGCGATGACGAAGGTAGATCACGGCCCTGCTAAACTGTTGGAAGGGGACACGATATATATGACCGTCGCAGATAAAAACGGCATGATGGTGAGCTTAATTCAAAGTAATTACCGCGGTATGGGCTCTGGTCTTGTGCCGGACGGCCTTGGTTTTATGTTTCAGGACCGCGGCGCGCAGTTTAGTTTGGATGCCAATCATCCCAATGCCTATGCACCCTTTAAGCGTCCTTTCCATACCATCATTCCTGCCTTCATGACGAAAAATGACCAACCTCTCATGGCTTTTGGTCTGATGGGAGGTGCGATGCAGCCACAAGGACATGCGCAAATTGTTGTGAATATTGTTGATTTCGGCATGGGACTTCAACAGGCCGGTGATGCTGCCCGTTTTAATCATGCTGGGTCCACATCTCCAATCTGGGACAAACGAATGACGGATGGGGGCATCCTCAATCTTGAGAGCGGTTTTACAGGTGATGTAGTCCGTGAACTCCAACGCAGGGGACATAAGGTCATGATCCGCAATAGTGGTATGTTCGGCGGTTATCAAGCCATATGGCGCGACCCCGTAACAGGCGTATATTATGGCGCCACAGAAATGCGGAAAGATGGTATCGCAATCGGATACTAACCCAAGAGTTGTGAGGCCGATCTTTGTGTCTCATTCTCAAAAAAAGGCCCCAAAGATATGGGGCCTTTTCTCTCGTTATAAACGCAGTATACTAACGCGCTGCAGCAGCGATAGCTCTCATGGTTGAAACCAATTTCTTCTTGCGTCTTTGCTCAGCTGCTTTGCCTGACTTCTTTTTAACCTTTTTCGCGAGCTGTTTAAGCGTCTTTGCATTAACTTTTCCAGACTGGGCCTCTGTTAAAGCTTCACGAAGGGCTTTCGATAAACCTTGAGCAATGGCACCCGTTCGATCCAACTGATCTAAATACGCCAAGGCAACAACAGGTGCATCCGGCCAGGTGACTTCAAATTGTTGTTGTGGATTAAACTTCTCACCTTGATCAGCAAGTTTGGCGGCTGCTAACTCATTAGCGGTGAGCACATCACTCTCGATCAATTCGAAAACGTCGAGGCCTCGATATATGCCTGTACCGTAAACTTTACCATTATACCAATATGAGGACCAGTAACCGCCCACGGCATAATCATTCTCATCAAGAGGTCCACGGTCAAAGAAGGCAATTTCTTTTGGATCGGTGGACTCTGAGAAATCGATGACAGAGATGCCCCCTTGATACCAAGCCTGAACAAAGATATCCCGTCCAGGAACAGGTACAATAGATCCATTATGCGCTACACAATTTTCCATTTTCGTTTGCGGCGCAGGTAATTTATACTTGCCTTTAAATTCAAGTTTTCCGTTCTCAATATCGTAGATAGCATTCGCGCCCCAGCCTTTTGGATCCCCTGCCATACAGCGCGGACGTCCTCCCCCGCCCCATTCGTCGGTGAAAAGAACTTTCGTTCCATCATTATTAAATGTGGCTGAATGCCAATAAGCAAAACCGGGATCCACAACTGCATCAATACGTTTAGGTTTTAAAGGGTTACTAATATCCAGGATGATCCCATTACCAGAACAAGCCCCAGCTGCCAGTTTTGCCTTCGGGAAAACTGTGATGTCGTGACATTGATTGGTGACATAAGTTCTTTGTGTATTAGGCCCATGATTTCCACCACGCCACAAGCCTGCGAGAGCGCCGGTTTGTTCATCTGCAAAAACCGCAGGGCTATCTACGATGCGGGCCTTTGAGGGGTCATCAACAGGAATTTCGATCACATCGATACGGAATAACGCTGTATTTTTGTCCCCAGTAAAGTTTCCAATACAGCTCTCAAGTTCTTTCTCATCCCTTACGCTAGAAGTCCCAGAATTATAGATAACCACAGTGCCTTCTTTACCATCTCCAGAAACGATAGAATGGGTATGAGAACCGCGGCAAGTCTGTACTTGCCCCACTTGAACCGGCCGTTGATAGTCGCTGATATTAAAAATTCGAATGCCGCGGAATCTATCAGCACTCACATCCTCACTAATCCCTTGAATACCACAGTCTGTTCGACCGCGGGTTTCTTCAACAGACATAATGAGCAGATCGCCGATCACAGATACATCGCCCTGGCCACCTGGACAAACCACAGAAGCCATCAAGGCCGGCATGCCCGCCGCGTCTAGCTTATAGGTATTGAACCCATGATAATTGCCTACAACCAATTTATCGCCATCGAATGCCATATCCGTATTGGCGAAACTCATCAGTCCGCCCCGCTTAGCGCGCACTTTCTTTCCATCTTTTTCTTTATCTGTTTCCGCTGCTAAGCCCAGGGGATTTTCTGGATCAAAGAAGCCCGCAGGGCGCGGTAAATTCCGCAAGAGTTTCATATTCAGCGCAGCCTCTCCTGCATCAGAAAAGCCTGCCTTCAGACCGACCCGCGGATCGCTTGACAGAGAGGCAAGCAAGACATTCATCCGACTAATCTCTGACTGTTGATCAGTTTGAACATCGCTGACAAATTCATAGAGCACTGGATCATACGCTGAGCCGCGCTTGGAGAGTAAATCCTTGACCATCGTAATGGCCCCTGCATGATGAAAAATCATTAACTCAAGAAACAACTTATCAAAAGCAACACCTTCTAGGCTCGCGAGTTTTTTCATTTGAGCTGGCGAGGCCATTCCAGCCATCACATGAGACATATCCATTTTCGAATGAGCTGCCGGATCAGGTTGACGTTCACCGCGCGCTTTAAGCCAGTCCAGCATAAAACTGATTTCATCTTTTTGAGAGGCATCAATCTTACCGGCAATATCAAGAAGCTCTTGTCTATTGGTCCGGCCCTTAACCAATGCAGACATGAGGGTAGCTTGATGATGATGTGGGATCATATTTTGCATGAAGGACACATCTTCTGGTGTGTAGCTATTGACCGCTATCTCAATGGCGCTCTTTGGTTTAATGATTTTTACTTTTTCGCCTACATTGCCAGGTTGAACGAGAGGCACATCCTGAGCCGCTACATGGCCCATTTGTCCCCACAGCAGTCCTGTCATAAATACAGTGGTTAACACGGTTGATGATCTGACATATTTTTTTACAGTCATAGTATATTTTCCTCTTCCCTATAAAATCGCCCACACAAATAGTAGTTCTCTCTATCCTTGTGTCAAATAATCTCTCAACTATAAATCAAGACAGAGAGATATCTTTCCGTTATAGCCAAATGGATAAAAATCTACTTTAAATCATAGACAGGCCTTCCTAGGCTGCTTAAACTAGCTTCAGGGAATAACAGAAGGAAATGGGAAAACGATGCCAGAAATTTCAATTCTTGGGTGGACACATACAATCATTGCCATCATCGGTATATTTGCGGGGATTTCTACTCTTGCTAAAAATAAATTCATCTCACTAGAAATTAAGTCTGGCAAAATTTATTTAGCCTGCACGCTCTATGCAGCTGCGACAGCATTAATGATTTTTGCTCATGGGTTTTTCGGACCAGCTCATATTCTAGCCATTCTCACATTGCTGGCTCTTATCAGCGGCGTTGTCGTCGAGAAGACACAACTTCTTGGGAAACTGTCACCCTATTTTCAGGCGATGGCCTATTCAGCGACACTCTTATTCCACATGATTCCCGCAATTACAGATGGCTTGATGCGTCTACCAGTCGGAAGCCCCATCGTTACAGATATTGAGGATCCTCTCTTAAAAAGCTTCTATGGTCTTTTCCTTATTATTTATTTAATCGGCTTTGGCTTACAAGTGAAAATCCTGAGGCAGAGGGCATCCTCTTAGGAACCGAAAGAGGCCTAGAGAAAGAGAAAGAGAAAGATATCATCCATGGTTTGGGAAATTATATCTACTGCCATATTGGTTGCTTTGACAAGTTTTGGGCTTCATTTCTGGGCTTACAGAAAAGGGGTTGAAGAAGTGAATGGTCGTATTCAACGTCCTTCAAAGAAAAATGAGGAAACAGGAGAGAAACGATCAAAGAAAGAGCGACAAACAGGAAATACTGTCATTGATAAATGGCTAGGATTTGGTGGTGGTTTTTATGGCACGGTCGCTTTTATGAAATTTGCTCAAATCGAACTGACACAGTTTTTTGGATTCATCTCTGATCTTGATGGCATGATCGCCTATTTCAAAAACTTTGGCATTCACAGTATTATCGCTTTTTTTATAGATCAATTTCAAAACTTCATTTCTGCGGTTATCTGGCCTGTCGGATATTTAGGATCCTATAATTGGCTTGAATTGGGTGTGCTTTTTGGTGCAGCTTATTTCGCCTATTTGGGGGCAAAAAACCTTGCCAAATCCTATGTTTTACAAGCTCAAACAGAAAGCCTCCGTAATGAGATCTAGCAAAATACTTAAACTGTATGATCCGTCGAGCACCTTCTAGATTGAAAACAAACGTTATTCTATCTCTTTCCCTTCAGAGTCAGTGTGATGACGTCCAAAGTCGACAACATCTTCATCCTGCCCCGCATCAATAATACGTGTTCGAATATCCCGAGTGCGAGAAAATAACTTTTCTAAGCTCTCGCCTTCGCCCCATCGAATGGCGCGTTGTAAGGCTGTCAAATCTTCTGTAAAGCGACCCAGCATTTCTAACACAGCTTCTTTATTGGTTAAGAAAACATCTCGCCACATCACTGGATCACTGGCTGCAATTCTTGTAAAATCTCTGAACCCGCCTGCAGAATATTTAATCACTTCACTGCGAGTCACCTCTTCTAGGTCACTTGCCGTTCCGACAATATTATACGCGATTAAATGCGGCAGGTGACTGGTTATGGCAAGAACACGATCATGGTGCGCTGCATCCATCGTTTCTACCTTACTCCCCAGTCGTTCCCAAAAGGCGGATAATTTCTCTACAGCGGATTGATCTGCCCCAGGAGGGGGAGTTAAAATACACCAACGCCCATCAAATAAATCTTGAATTCCGGCTGAGGGGCCAGACTTTTCAGTTCCTGCGACAGGGTGACCTGGAATCAAATGTATATCTCCAGGGACTAACGGATCTAATGTTGAAAGGACATCGCCCTTAACAGACCCTACGTCACTCAATATAGCCCCTGAACGCATGAAGGGGAGAATAGTCTCTGCAGCGACTCCCATTGCCCCCACAGGCACAGCCAACATCACAAGATCAGCCCCAACAACGGCTTCTGCAGCATCCTGAGTATAGTCATCTGCCAAGGACAATGCATTTGCTTCCCTTAGGACTGAGTCACATCGGTCCGTCATGACAATCCTGTTCACAGCCCCCGTGAGCCGTGCAGCTTGTGCAACAGAAGAGCCAATCATCCCTGCACCTATGATGGCAAGTTTTTCAAATATAGCGGTTTCACTCATAACCAGACCCATTCATACATTCTTTTATTAAAGCAATAACACTGTTATTTTCTTGCTCGCTGCCAATTGTCAATCGAATATGATTGGGCAGCCCTTGTCCTGGTAAATACCTCAAAATATAGCCATTCTTCATCAAATACTCGTAGACATTTTCAGCTGTCCCCTCAGGAAATTCAACCAATAAAAAATTTGTCTGGCTTGGGACAACATTTAATCCCATAGCCACAAGCTCTGCTGTGAGAATTTCACGCCATTTTTTATTATAAAACACAGCCTTCTTTAGGTGCTCTTGATCATCGACTGCTGCTAAAGCCGCTGCTTGAGCCGCTGTATTCACATTAAAAGGCATTCTTACTCTATGCAGTGGGTCCAAAATTGCTTCCGACCCATAAGCCCAACCAACACGGAGGGCAGCCAGAGCATATAGCTTAGAAAAAGTGCGTGTCATAATCACATTATCAAAAGCTTCCACCAAGGCCTCTCCTGCTTGATAATCCTCTGCATCTGCACACTCTCCGTAAGCCGCATCAAGGACTAAAATCACATGAGCGGGCAGGCCTGCGTGCAATCGTTTAATCTCTGCCCATGGGACATAAGCGCCCGTTGGATTATTAGGATTATCGATGAACACAAGCTTTGTACGGGCTGTAACGGCAGCTAAAATGCCGTCCACATCTGCTGCCCAGTCCTTATTGGGCACAGCAATAGAGCGCGCCCCAACAGCCTGTGCCTGAATTGGATAAACTGCAAAACCATATTGACTGTGAATAATCTCATCTTCTGGTCCTGCGAAACTATGAATAAGAAGGGTTAAAATTTCATCAGAGCCAGCCCCACACAATATTCTTCGCGCGTCTAAATTATGAACCCGGGCAATGGCATAAGACAATTCTGAGCTTGCCGGGTCAGGATATCGATGCAAGGACACAGCTTCCTTTTGGTAAGCTTCCAAGGCTTTTGGACTGGGGCCATAGGTGCTTTCATTGGCAGACAGCTTAACAGGGTTTTCAACCCCATCAACTTTTGCTTTCCCAGCTTTATAAGGGGCTAACCCTTCTATCCAGCTGTGTGCTTTCGGTTGCATTGTCATAATCCTTTTCTATTTCCTGCCTTAGACATAGAAAAATCATCCTTCAAAAGCAAAGGAATATTGCCACAGCCCCCCCATTTTGTTAGGGAAAGCAAAAGGTATAAATCATTTATGGTCAAGCAAGCACATAAAATAGCAAGTCAAGTTGCCACGCTCTTTGAAACCTCCCCCCTGATTTTAGACAGTGGGGTGACCCTTTCACCTGTGCAAGTGGCCTATGAAACATACGGCACACTCAACTCTGATAAAAGCAATGCCATCATGATTTGTCATGCTTTAACTGGAGATCAATATGTGGCTAGTACTCACCCTCTCACCGGAAAGTCTGGCTGGTGGGAAAGAATTATCGGCCCCAACAAATTAATTGATACCAACAAATATTTTGTCATCTGTTCAAATGTCTTAGGCAGTTGCCTTGGCACAACAGGACCGAAAGAAATCAACCCAGAAACTGGTCAAATATATGGTATTGATTTCCCTGTTATTACCATTAATGACATGGTCAAAGTACAAGTTGGCCTGACTGACACCCTTGGAATTCAAAAACTCTTCATGGTGATAGGGGGGTCTATGGGCGGCATGCAGGCACTTGAATGGCTTGTGGATTATCCAGATCGGGTTGGCAGTATGATGTTGCTAGCGACCGCAGCTCAGCATAGTGCACAAAATATTGCTTTCCATGAAATTGGCCGACAAGCCGTGATGGCGGATCCAGAATGGCGCGACGGCAAATATCAAGAGCATGACACTTTCCCAAGAAAAGGGTTGTCAGTAGCAAGAATGACTGCCCATGTTACTTATTTATCC
Source organism: Temperatibacter marinus (assembly GCF_031598375.1). Lineage (NCBI taxonomy): Bacteria > Pseudomonadati > Pseudomonadota > Alphaproteobacteria > Kordiimonadales > Temperatibacteraceae > Temperatibacter > Temperatibacter marinus. The sequence continues at coordinate 1,450,962 of NZ_CP123872.1, read as the reverse complement.
GAGGACGGCTTGATGGATAAATTTGGACGTAACCTGCAAGACCGCGATGCGCCGACGTACGGTTTTGAGGCGGACTTTCAAATCGAAAGCTACTTAAGACATCAGGGCAGTAGCTTTGTGGATCGCTTCGATGCGAACAGCTATTTATATATCACAAGGGCCATGGATTATTTTGATATTGCTGCCCGCTATGAGGGAAAACTTGCGGACGCCTTTAAAAAGGCTTCCGACGTGCCTTGTCTTGTGATTACCTTCACCAGTGATTGGCTCTACCCGCCAGAAGAAAACAAACGCATCGCGCATGCCCTTAACGCTGCTGGTGTGCCTGTCTCTTATGCTTCCATCACCAGTGATAGAGGGCATGATAGCTTTCTGCTCGACATCCCTGAAATGGATAAGATGATGACAGGCTTTATCCAATCAGCAGAGGCTAGGCTTATGAAGGACCAACGGGATGACGGATAGTCAGAGCAAAGACCTAAGACCCGATTTACAGCTAATCGCAAACCTTATCGCTCCCGAGAGCAGGGTTCTCGAAGTCGGCTGCGCAAATGGTGACCTACTCCAGTGGCTTGTTCACAACAAGAGGGTTGATGGTCGCGGTATGGAACTTGGGCAAGCTGGCGTGAATACATGCGTGTCAAAAGGACTTTATGTGGTGCAAGGGGATGCCGACGTAGATCTCAAAGACTATCCTGATAAAAGCTTTGACTATGCCGTTTTATCAAGAACTTTGCAGGCAGTTAGACAGCCACGGGAAGTGTTGCTAGAACTGCTCCGGATCGGTGAAAAAGCTATTGTCACCATCCCTAATTTTGGCCACTGGAAAATAAGGCTGCAACTATTGATGAATGGGAAAATGCCTGTTACCCGACATCTTGATTACACTTGGTATAATACACCTAATATCCACTTTTGCACTGTCAAAGACATGCTGGATCTTATAGAATCTGAAGGGTTAACCCTTGATGCCTTCGTACCCTTCGATGCAAAAGGCGATCAGCTCGATCAGTCCCTCAGTAGGGCAAATTGGGGAGCACATCAGGCTCTATTCGTCATTAGCGACTAGCCAAAATCAGTTAAAAACCAATATCTTTCCAATTTACTTTGCGCCCCTGCCCTAAATATGTAAACTATTTACCTGCAAATGAGATTCAAATGAGATTCAAATGATAACAGGATAGATGTATGGCTTTAAACGCAGTTTTAAGTGCTATAAGAATGAAGCTACGATGTTTCATCATGCTTCCTTTTTTCATTCTGCTCTCTGGCTGTTTGGAAAGTAAACCTCTCAACCCTTTGATTGTAGGGAGTAATACATGGGTTGGTTTTGAACATCTCTATCTAACTGAAAAATTAAGATTTTATCGCTCCAGCGATGTTAAACTCATTGAAACACCTTTTTCGCTCACTTTATATCAAGCCTTGCGCAATAAATCCTTAGACGGGATTGCGACCTCTTTGAATAGAATTGCGGCTTGGTCTATGCAAGGCATAAATCTTTCTGTTGTGCTTGTCATGGACAGCTCTAACGGCGGCGATGTCCTTATAGCGCATCCATCGATCAAAAGCGTTGCTGACTTAAAAGGGAAAAAGATCGCAACGTCTCGGAATGCTGTAGTTGATTATCTTTTAACCCGGGCTTTGACAATTCATAATCTCAGTAAGTCTGATGTCACAGCGGTTTACGGCAGTTATCAAAATAATGTTGAGATGTTCCTAAATGGCGAGGTAGATGCCATAGTAACCTTTGGTGATTCACGGTTTAAAGCTCTTGCTGGCGGCGGTGTACCCATATTTTCTAGCCGCAATATCCCGGGGGAAATCATCGATGTCCTTTGTGTTCGTACAGACCTGCTCAATTCGCGCCCTGATAAAGTAAGAGCCCTCATCAAGGGATGGATACAAACTCAAAATTACTTGAACGCGATGGGCAATGAGTCAGCCTATAAACCTAGCTTAATTAAGCCCGATGATTTTGCAATTGAGGTTAAAGATATTAAATTCATGTCCATTAAAGACAATATTGACTATCTAAAAAATAACGGCGCAAAAATTAAGCAACTGCTGTTGGCGCAATTGCCAGAAGATAAAAGAGCCGTGGTCGGCGCACATTTAAAAATAGCTGATGATTTTGTTCTACCGATTCTAAGAGAAGGGCAATAATGTTTAAAAATATTGCCTTTAGAAACCTCTTCCCTCTGATTATTATGGAAATCTCCATTGTATTGGTCCTATTTTTCTTAGTTTTTCTCCTCCCTTCAATTCACTCCTCTAGTAATGAATTCGCGAAAAGTGAGTTTGAAAATCATCTCAGTCTTCTGCAAGGGCGGATTAATGCTATTTTGGGTCGAGATGAACTGATGGTACGCCAAGACATTTTCTACACTCAGCTTGATCCTAAAATGAAAGCTGTATTCTTACTCGACGACTCCAACACAATTCTCTTCTCTCATCGAGGCATTTTTGAAGGTAAGAATATTTCGGAAATCGACTATGACTTTTCTCCAGAAATTATCACATCCGTCATGAAGACCGGCGATTCAATCGTCGAACTTAGTCAGACACGCCAAGCAGCCCTTGGATATGCAGGGTTGATCATTAACTCTGCGGACCAGAGAGAGCTGTATACTTTGCTTGTTGTCAAAGATTATTCAAGTTTACAGGTGAATATTGTCCGTCTTGCTCTCTTCCCGGCCATGCTTATTTTTGGAGCCTTGGTCTTTTTCAGTGTCGCTGCCAATTGGTTAATCCGCAAAAAGTTTAATGTCCAATTTATCCCTTTGATGAATGCAACAAAAGAGCTTCAACAAGGAATTAAGAATGTCCAGGTCCCTATAAAAGGCCGCGATGAATTTGCGTCGCTCAGTCGCAGCTTCAATAGCATGACAGCAGAATTATCGTCACAAGCAAAAGCCTTGGAAGACGCAAAGACCACTGCGGAATCTGCCAGTGCTGCAAAATCAGAATTTTTGACCAATATGAGCCACGAGTTTCGCACCCCCCTTACAGGCATTATTGGATTTCTTGATTTACTTGAAGAAGAGAATAAAGACCCCAGTATTGAGCATTATATTAAAACCGCTAACCTTTCTGCTCATACACTCCTTGAACTTATCAATGACTTACTAGACTTCTCTCGCCTTGAAGCTGGACAAGTTGAAGTGAGCAAAGCCAGCTTTGACCTCAACAAACTGGTTCAAGATATTCAAGCTGCCTTAGAACCTCAGACCTTAAGCAAGTCAGTAAAAGTTGTATCTAATTTGCTCCCTGAGCAGCACTCTTTTATAAACCATGATCAAAAATTACTTCGCCAATGCATCGTGAATCTCGTCGGCAACGCGATCAAATTCACAGACAAAGGCAGCGTGCGTATCATTATGGATGCGACCCCGGACGAAAATGGCAAAGCAGAGTATAAAATCGAGATTATAGATACAGGCGTTGGGATTTCTTCAGAAGGGCAAGCGCGTTTATTCAATCGGTTTGAACGGGTCCATGATACATCGCAAATCTATGCTCAAGGCACAGGCCTTGGTCTTGCCATTTGTGCACAGATCGCAGAAATAATTGAGGGGCATTTAAGTGTCACTTCCTCTCTTGGAGAGGGGTCCGCTTTTACTTTAACTTTCGATGCTGCCATTGCAAAACAACACCAAAAACTAGCGACGACCCCAGCGTTTGATCCAGGCCCTAGTCAAAAAAGTTTAGTCATTGCCGCTGTAGACGACAATGCGATTAACAGAATGCTGGTCACTCAATTTATCGAGAAATGGGGTGCCAAAGCGCTGCTTTTTGAATGCGGTGAAGACATCATTGATTATGCAAAGGCTGAGGACTCTGTTGTCCCAGATCTTGTACTCATGGATATCAACATGCCTGGCCTGAATGGTGTCGAGACTCAACAAGTCTTGCGTACTGAGTGCCCCGCCTATGATACACTGCCCATTATCGCACTGACTGCGAACGCCATCAAAGGCGACCGCGAAGAATATATAGCCGCCGGTTTAACTGATTACATTAGTAAGCCAATCGATGTGGATAAATTGTATTTTGCCTTCGGGAAATATACTAATCTGTAACCTTTATTTGAATTTTATCGCCTTTTTCTTTTCAAAAATGAGACCACTATGAAGACAAATAACTTTCGAAAACATGCCCATGAGCTTGTGGATTGGGTAGCGGACTATATGGAAAATGTTCGTGACTATCCTGTTCGATCACAGTGTGAGCCTGGGGACATCGCGGCTCAAATTGAAGATGAAGCCCCTCAACAAGCAGAAAATTTCGAGACTATTTTTGAAGACTTTAAGTCTATCATCATGCCGGGCATAACCCACTGGCAGCACCCTCGTTTCTTTGCCTATTTCCCTTCCAATTCAACGCCAGAGAGTCAGCTTGCTGAAATGCTTATTTCTGCAGTGGGTGTCAACGGCATGCTATGGGAAACATCACCTGCTGCGACAGAGCTTGAGGAAAAAATGATGCAGTGGCTAGGTCAGCTAATTGCGATCCCCAAAGATTGGTCCGGCGTTATTCAAGACACGGCAAGCAGCGCAACTTTTTGTGCACTCCTTTGCGCCCGAGAGAAAGCCACTGATGACAGAAGTAATACTCAGGGCCTCTACAGTGAAAAAAAATTGAAATATTATGTTACCCACGAGGCCCATTCCAGCATTGAAAAAGCCATGAAGATGGCGGGACTCGGAAGTAGTAATATTCACTTTGTAGCCACACGTCGTGATCACAGTATGGATCATATCGCCTTAGAAACTGCCATTGAGCGGGATCTAGCTGCTGGGCACATCCCGGCCGGAATCATTGCCTGTATAGGGGCTACCGGAATGGGAGCAATTGATCCACTGCGTCGCATTGGTGAAATTGCCAAAGCCCATGACATTTACCTGCATGTGGATGCAGCATGGGCAGGAAGTGCGATGGTCTGTCCGGAATTTCATGCCTTTATGGATGGTATTGACCTTGCTGACAGCTATGTTTTCAACCCCCACAAATGGATGGGTATACAGTTTGATTGCTCAGCCCATTTTGTGAAAGATAAAGACCGCTTGATCCAAACCTTAACCATACTGCCTGAATATCTCAAATCCAATGAGGGTGTGACCGACTACCGCGATTGGGGAATTCAATTAGGCAGGCGAATGAGGGCCCTTAAAGTGTGGTTTGTCCTCAGAGGTCAAGGCGTGGATGCAATCCAAGAAAGAATTAGAAACCATATTCTTTGGACAGAAAAGCTAGCCGCTCTCGTATCAGATCATCCCGACTTTGAGATTGTGACGGAACCAAGGTTCTCCCTATTCACCTTCAAGCATAAAGACGGCTGTGAGAAAACTGATGCCTTGCTGCAAGCGGTCAATGATGCGGGATATACATACCTCACACGTTCAGTTATCAACAAGAAATCTGTCATCCGCTGGTCCATAGGACAAACTGACTGTCAGTGGCAAGATGTTGCGGACAGCTGGTCACACCTGCTAGACTTGAGATGATGTAGTCTTAGACTTTTGGGATATGGGGTAATAATCGCGGGCCAATGCGAACCGGTTCAATGCGGTGAGCAATTCCTTTGCGATCAAGCTCCACATAGGTGCCGCATAGGGTTGCTTCACCTTGAGCAGGGCTAAAGCGCTCCCTATTCATTTTGGTCACGAACCGGCTAACTGGCTCTTCTTTCGTCATGCCAATAACACTATCATAATCCCCGCACATGCCTGCATCCGTTTGATAAGCGGTCCCTTTGTTTAAAATCATCGTATCGGCTGTGGGCACATGACTATGTGTTCCCACCACCATGGAAACGCGGCCATCAAGATAGTGACCCATCGCCATTTTTTCAGAGGTCGCTTCACCATGGAAATCGACAACAATCGCGTCCACAGTTTTTCCCAGACGATATTTAGAAAGAATGGTATCCACGGTCTCGAAAGGACAATCAAGAACTGGATGCATAAAAACACGTCCCATCAAATTAATAACTAAGATTTTACGCATGGCGACTTCGTAAACATGATACCCACGCCCCGGTGTTTGTTGAGGATAATTTGCAGGCCTTAGGATGCGTTTATCGCTATCAAGAATACTCAAGACTTCTTTTTGGTCAAAACTATGATTTCCACCGGTAATCACATGAGCGCCCGTGTCAAAGACCTGATTGCATATCTTGCTGGTCATTCCAAATCCAGAAGCCGCATTTTCTGCATTCACAATAATAAAATCAAGTTTCAGTTGGCGTTTCAGATCTGGTAATTTTGCTATCGCTGCATCACGACCACTGCGCCCCATGAGATCACCAAGAAATAAAATTCGCATAATTCATTAAACTTTCCACCTAGTGCCATTCATTAGGCATTGGCCCTGTAAGCAGGATGTTATTTTTGCGGTAAAATCAACCCGCTCTCTGTAATGATCCCGTGCATAGGTACATCATGATCTTCTACTATTAGATTGTCGACGATTTGTCCACCGTAGGCAAGGCCAAAAGCTTTCATCACGGGATATTTCATCAGCGTTCTATCATAAAATCCGCCGCCGTAGCCAAGGCGGTAACAATTCTTATCATAGGCAAGAAGGGGACATAACACTACACCTGGCACAATCTCCGGCGCTTCAGGTTCTGGTTCCCGGGTGCCATAGGCCCCCTTAACAAGAGGATCCCCGCTTTCCCAAAGGCGAAATATCAGCGCTGCATGCTTATCTTTAACACAGGGCAATGCAGTTTGACGGCCCATGGTCTGTAAACTCTGTGCAAGGTAACGCGTTTCCATCTCATCGCCTATTGGATGATAAAGGCCGACAGTAACAGCGGAATCAATGCCCTTCAAAAGTTGCTTTGCATGAAAGGTTGCCTGTTCAATCGCATCAAGTCCCCCCATTTCTTTGAGGCCAGAGCGAATATGCTTTGCGTGGGCGCGTAATTGAGATTTTTTTGAGGTCACAGTTAATCCTTTTGAAAGGTGCGGGAACCAAGTCTGCCGTGTCAGCGTTTATATTCTCCGGAACCTGTAAAAAACAGGTGGGCGCCGTATATCGAAGACCACGGTCTAAGTCAGGGACAGCTCCCTGGAGGTGATTATAGCCCCGGGAAGTATTGCGTACCTACTGCGCACAGCTCAGAACCCGCGTTGCTCATATAATCAAATATGTGCCGCATTGCAAGGATGAGCTTTGCAATCTACTCAGCATTCAATACACTTTAGTTTAAATTTCATTATATGCTTTACTTTTTGAGGTGGGTATCTGAAAGTTATCCCACGTAAGGAGTACCAAAACCTGATGGGGGCATCACGACTTTATGGTATAAGGGAGAATGACCATGATTAGAAAAGCAGTACTCGTTTCATTTTTAGTATCCACAACATTAGGCGTTAGCGCAGCGACCGCCCTTTCCACACCATCCACTCTTGAGCCAAGTGCACTTGCTGTAGACCATCACGGCGATAAAAAGAAAAAAATGGATGCCAAATATAAAAAAATGAAAATGAAATGGAAAGAAAAGTGCAAAGCCAAAGGCATGACGGAAAAAGAAGCTTTAGGCAAATGCATGAAAGAAATGAAGATGAAGTGGAAAGAAAAAAGCAAGAAAATGAAAAAAGAAAAAATGAAGATGAAGAAAAAAGCAAAAGAGAAAACTGATACATAAACTTTTTCATCAACTATAATCTATAAAGGCCTGCCCTCATCTTATTGGGGGCAGGCCTTGTTTATTTATAATGCCGGGTTTGCTTTATTCGGCTGCTATTGTCTCTAACTCTGCAGCAACATCATTCATCAAGCCGGCTACTGTTTCTTCAGATAAGCCGGTAGAAAGCGGCATAGTATCGCCATGCCCTGCTTTCACGTCTTGCAGCTCATCTGTAATCATTATAGCTGCCATCAAAAGCGCGCGGCCTTCGCTCAAATGACCTAATTTTTCTTTCAGATAGGCTACTTTACTATCGACATAATCTGCTAATTCTTTTAGTCGAGCTTCCTCACCACTTGCACAGGCAAGTGTGTAGCTTCTATCACTGACGGATACAGTTACTTGAGCCATGGTTCATTCCCCTTAAAATCACTCACCCTCTTACTCACCGGCAAGACGTGCTGCTTCTTCTTCAAGCGCTGTTTCAATCCCAGAAATCGCACTATCCAACCGCTTTTTAATCGTGAGTTTTTGCTCTCTCAGTTCAGCAATTTCCTGATTGAGGCGCTCCAACTCTGCCTCATGGTCACTATTATCCGACGGACTGACCTGTTCTACCCGAGTTTCCAGAAGGTTTCTCAAATGAGCATTCTCATCAGTGAGGCCGTTAAGTTGATGCTGCTGCGTCTCCATTTTACGGCGCATGACAGTCAAGGCCTCGCCAAGTCTCTCTTGAGCATTTGATAGCGAATCGCCAAAATCTGATGGCATGAGCTTCTCCTAAGGCAGGTCAAAATTGCTGCGTTTTCCAAAGTTCGAATGACTAGACTAACGGACTTTCTATGATCAGGTCAATTATCATTCACTAATCCAAGAAAAATGACATAAATATGCTCTCTTCGCACCTATATTCTTGACCTTTTCAACGCAAAAGGCCATTTTGTCGAAAAATTTCGTCTTCTATGCTGGTCCTGAAATAGAAGGCTGCTGCTTAACTTTTTTATCGATGGAATCATTATGTCTGATACAGAACTTCTTGAAAATGAAATGCACAATAAAATGGCCAACGCAATCCGAGCTTTAAGCATGGATGCCATCCAAAAATCCAACTCTGGTCACCCTGGTATGCCCATGGGCATGGCTGATGTTGCTACAGTTCTTTTTTCTAAATTCATGCGTTTTGATCCACAATGGCCTGAATGGCCAAACCGCGATAGATTCGTGCTAAGCGCAGGGCACGGTTCTATGTTGATTTATAGCTTACTCCATTTAACGGGTTATGATGGCATGACAATGGAAGACATTAAAAACTTTCGTCAATTGCATAGCCCAACAGCTGGCCACCCAGAATTCGGCGAAGCGCCAGGCATAGAAATGACAACAGGCCCCCTAGGCCAAGGACTGGCAACATCAGTAGGAATGGCGCTCGGTGAACGTCTAGAAGCTGCACGAACTGGTTCTGATATCTCAGATCACCATACCTATATTATTGCGGGCGATGGTTGTTTAATGGAAGGTGTATCACAAGAAGCCATCTCTATGGCCGGTCACCTTAAATTGTCAAAAATGGTTCTTCTTTGGGATGACAACAGTATCTGTATTGACGGTGATACAGGCATGACAACATCAGAAGACATGCGCGGTCGATTTGAGGCTGCTGGGTGGCATGTTCAAGCCATTGATGGTCATGACCCTGAAGCCATCGAAGTTGCCATAAAATTGGCAAAGGAAGCAGACCAACCAAGCCTAATCGCCTGTAAAACAACCATTGGATACGGCGCACCAAATAAACAAGGGACATCCTCAACACACGGAGCACCTTTAGGAGAGGAAGAGATTGCCCTCACCAGAGAAGCCTTAGGTTGGGAAGCTGAGCCTTTTGTAATTCCAGACGATGTTCAAGAGGCATGGAGAGAAGCTGGCCAAAATGGCGCGACACTTTCTGCGGCTTGGAAAGAAAAATATAATGCGCTCTCAAGCGATGTTAAAGCTGACTACGACCGCAGACTCTCTGGAGATCTTACAGCGACATTCGATGACGCAATGGGCGCTTATAAAGCGAAAATTGCAGCTGAACCTGTGAAAGTAGCAACTAGGAAAGCGTCTCAGATGGCCCTTGAGGTTGTAAATGCAGAACTCACAGAAACCGTTGGTGGGTCTGCCGATCTTACAGGATCAAACTTGACCCTCACTAGTGGTATGAAAGCTGTAACAGCTGATGATTTCTCAGGGTCATATATGTATTATGGAATTCGAGAATTTGGCATGTGCGCCGCAATGAATGGTCTAGCACTTCACGGGGGGTTCAAGCCATATGGTGGAACTTTCATGGTTTTCACAGACTATGCGCGTCCTGCTATCCGTCTTGCAGCCTTAATGAAACAACAAGCTATTTACGTGATGACTCACGATAGCATTGGTCTCGGGGAAGATGGTCCAACTCACCAACCGGTTGAACATTTAGCCAGCCTTCGTGCAATGCCAAATGTGAATGTTTTCAGACCCTGTGATGCCATAGAAACAGCTGAATGTTGGCAGCTTGCGCTTCATGCAACTGAAACACCGTCAATTCTCTCACTATCGCGGCAAGGCGTAATTCAGCAAAGAACGACGCACAACACTGAAAACCTCTGCGGAAAAGGTGGCTATATCTTACACGAAGCTTCAAGCGGCAACCCAAAAGTTGTCATTATGGCCTCTGGCACAGAGGTTGAAATTGCAGCGGCTGCCCAACAAGCTCTAGAAGCTGAAGGCACACCAACACGCGTTGTTTCAATGCCCAGCACTGATCTCTTTGATCGTCAGTCCGCTGAATATAGAGCCTCTGTTCTTCCTGAAGGTACTGTGAAAGCGTCTATTGAAGCCGCCAGCACTTATGGATGGTGTAAATATACAGGCCTTGACGGTATAAACATAGGCTTAGACAGCTTTGGCGCTTCTGCCCCTGCGAGTGATTTGTATAAATATTTTGGCATAACGAGCGATGCATTAGTTGCAGCCGTGAAAGAAAAGCTTTAAGAAAGAATTAATTATTATGGTTTGTCCGGAGGTAAAAGATAAGCCATAGTATTAATAAGGTCCCACAAATTTAACATATATGAATTGGAGTGAACGATGACTGTTCGTGTATCCATTAATGGTTTTGGCCGAATTGGCCGTAATGTTCTTCGTGCAATCTACGAAAGTGGTCGCACAGATATCAAAGTAGTCGCAATTAACGACTTGGGCGATGTAGATATGAATGCATATCTTTTAAGCCGTGACAGTGTTCATGGTCGTTTCCCTGGCACAGTGACAGTAGACGGCGATGCCATTGTCGTGAACGGCGACCGCATTCGCGTGACAGCCATTCGCAACCCAGAAGAGCTACCTTGGGGTGTTGAGAATGTTGATGTCGCTATGGAATGTACGGGTATTTTTACTAAACGTGAAGCGGCTGAAAAGCACATTACTGCAGGTGCAAAAAAAGTTCTTATTTCTGCCCCAGGCACCAATGCTGACGCGACAATCGTTTACGGGGTGAACCATGATACGTTAAAAGCCTCTGACACAATTGTCTCCAATGCTTCTTGTACGACAAACTGCCTATCCCCTGTTGCAAAAGTTCTGAACGATCTGTGCGGCATCGAACATGGGTATATGACAACTGTGCATGCTTATACAGGGGATCAACCTGTGTTAGATACCCTACATTCAGATCCGCGCCGTGCTCGCGCAGCAGCACTGAGCATGATTCCTACGTCTACTGGGGCTGCGAAAGCTGTTGGCCTTGTTCTTCCAGAACTTGCAGGAAAATTGGACGGATCAGCGATCCGCGTTCCAACACCAAATGTTTCTATGATTGATCTGAAGTTTGTAGCAAAGCGTGATGTGACAGCGGAAGAAATCAACAGTGCGATTAAAGAAGCGGCTGAAGGTAATCTTAAGGGCGTTCTCGGGTATGAAGAGATGCCATGTGTATCAATTGACTTCAACCATGATCCTCACAGCTCAAGCTTCGATGCAAGCCAAACCAAAGTCATGGAAGGCAACTTTGTTCGCGTACTATCATGGTATGATAACGAGTGGGGCTTCTCAAACCGTATGTCAGATACAGCGGTCTTGATGGCAAAACTTGGCTAAGTGAATTTTCTATATTCAAGACTTTCTTATGGCCGCCTCATCACCTTTGGGCGGCCATATTCATTTCAGAGCCCTACCAAATAAAGGCCTGAAATTATGACCTGAAATTAAGACCATAAAGTTATAATTACAGAGGAGTAAGCTCATGACCGAAGACCTCGCGAAAGTTGAAGCGGCCCTAGACAACCTCATCAATGGAAACTTCACGGCTTCTGAAGGGGACTGTAGTGGGGACTCGCCCCTTCTTGCTAAAGTAAATATTCTTGCCGATAAAAGTGTCAGTCGATCTGAAGAAAATTTAAAGCGCACTGTAGACTATTCAATAATCGCCAATAAGGGGATGGCATCCATTGCTCGGATGAGCCGGTATATTACAGATGTGAATGGTCAGTCTCAGTCGATTGCCTCTGCAATTGAAGAATTGTCTTCCTCTGTCAAGTCAATCTCAAGCAGCGCAGAGCAAGCCTCGATGGAGGTAGATCAAGTTGCTACAAGCGCAGCTACAGGTATCATTGCTGCTGATAATGCTCAGAAAAGTATGGAAGAGATTGCTGGTGCTGTGCACACAGCGGGTGAGCGTGTGACAGAACTGTCGAAAACTTCTGAAGAAATCGGTAAAATCGTCAAAGACATCGAAGATATTGCCAAGCAAACAAATCTTCTTGCCTTGAATGCCACCATAGAAGCAGCACGAGCAGGGGATGCAGGAAAGGGATTTGCTGTCGTTGCCAGTGAAGTAAAAAACTTGGCTAATCAAACAGCATCAGCCACCGATACAATTCGCAGCCGAATTGAAGCCCTCCGTACAGAGATGTCAGCCATTGTAGGCACCATGGAAGACGGTGAAACAAAAGTGTCAGAAGGTCGGACTGTTATCGAACAATCTACTGCAGAAATGCATGGCATTTCGAGGCAAGTTGATAGTGTGAATGCTCATATGTCTGAGATCAATACCATTCTTGAACAACAAGTCTCTGCTACGTCAGAAGTTTCGAATGGTGCTGCCATTATTGTAGAACGCAGTCAGCAAAATAGTGACAGCATAAAACAAGTGATCGATCAGCTGAATGAAACAGAAACACCCATTGCCGAGAGTATTAATTATTTCGTTGAAAAAAGTGGCCTCTCAGCCACACTCTATGCTGCAAAATCTGACCATATGATCTGGATGCGCAAGCTTTCTCAAATGCTTGCTGGCTCAATCGTATTGAAGGCCAATGAACTTTCTGATCATCATCAGTGTCGCCTCGGAAAATGGTATGACACCCAGACAAATCCAGCTCTCACAAGCTTGCCGGAATGGCGTCAGCTCGAAGCCCCACACAAGCAAGTGCACCAAGCCGGTATTGAGGCGTCAAAAGCCTATGCCAGCGGTGATATAAGTGCCGCTATAGCTGCTATTCAAAAAGCCGACGATGCATCCAAGCAAGTCATGATCCTTCTCGACCAAATTATCAGTAAATTCTAAGGAAAATAGGATGAGTTTTAAAACGATTGAAGATTTCGGCTCCCTAGCCGGTAAGACAGCTGTTATCCGTGTTGATATTAACGTCCCTATGCAAAACGGCCAAGTCTCGGACAAAACCCGTCTTTTCGCGGTAAAGCCAACAGTTGATGCTGTGAAGGCTTCTGGCGGGCGCTGCGTCCTGCTCGCCCACTTCGGTCGCCCAAAAGGCCAAGTGATTGAAGATATGAGCCTTAAGCAGGTCATACCTGCGCTCTCAGAAGTTCTTGAAACCCCTGTCGGCTTTGCAACCCTATCTGATGCCCTGCCAGATACGGATGTTATTCTCATAGAGAATACGCGCTTCCATCCGGGTGAAGAAAAGAATGATCCCGGCCTTGCTGCTCAATTTGCGGCTCTGGGCGATGTTTACATTAACGATGCCTTCTCCTGCTCACACCGCGCTCATGCCTCTACCGAGGCAATTGCTCAGCTGTTACCTTCTGCTGCGGGAAAAACCATGGAACGAGAACTGACCGCTCTCGTAAACGCACTTGGCGCACCGAAAAAACCAGTCTGTGCTGTTGTCGGCGGCGCGAAAGTATCCAGCAAACTAGCCGTCCTTGAAAATCTCGTTGAAAAAGTGGATCACTTGATCATCGGTGGCGGCATGGCCAATACATTCCTCTTTGCCCAAGGAATAGAAGTGGGTGCAAGCCTGTGCGAAAATGATTTGGCTGAAACAGCACAACTCATTCTTTCAAAGGCCAGAGACAAAGGCTGTAAAATTCATTTACCCAATGATGTTGTCGTCGCGCATGAATTCAAAGCTCATGCCGACAATCGCACCATCCCTAATACAGATGTCGATGACGGGGAAATGATTCTAGATGCTGGCATTGAAACCGTAGAGGTCCTGACAAAGGTTATAGCTGAGAGCAACACTCTGCTCTGGAATGGTCCCATGGGCGCTTTCGAGATGGAACCCTTTGACAGGGCGACAGTGGCGTTAGCAAAAGCCGCAGGCGCCGCCACTGAAGCAGGTGACCTTCTGTCTGTTGCGGGAGGCGGTGACACCGTCGCGGCTATGGCCCATGCTGGCGTGAAAGATCAAATGACCCATATTTCTACTGCAGGAGGAGCTTTCCTTGAATGGATGGAAGGCAAAGACCTGCCAGGTGTAAAAGCTTTAGGATAGCCTCTGCAAAGAGAAGGACCAGATTGACGGATTAGGCTGGATTTCTCCAGCCTTTTCTTTATGATTTCAGGAAATTCTCAATGAAGGACCTTTTCATGCATAAATCACTTATTCTGTTCCTTATTTTACTCATAAACCCCCTGATAAGTGTCCTTGCACAAGACCCCTCACCGTGGCCTGCCATCAGAATTGAGCGCATTAAAACACTCTTGCCTGCTGCTTTAAAAACTACCGGTGTCGATGCGTGGCTTGTCATTTGTCGTGAAAATAATAATGACCCTCTAGCGGACCATGTGGGCTGCGAAAATGCTGGTGGAACAGCATCCTTCCTTTTTTATCATGACAAAACTGGTTTTCACTCTTTAGCTTTTTCGCCTTCAAGTGAATCCACAGCCCTAGATGAATTGGATATCCACGATACTGTTATTTCTGTTGATAGATCGAAATCAACAATGGCTGAAGCTGCTACCTTTATTAAGGAAAAAGGTTTTAAAACTCTTGCAATTAATTCCTCTGATACAAACGCCCAGGCAGATGGACTGAGTTATACACAACGCAAAACGTTAGAAGGCTATCTTGGGACTGACTTTAAAGGCCGTCTGGTTTCTTCTGAACAGGTTGTCTATGAATGGCTTTCTATAAAATTACCTGCAGAAGTCGAAATTATGCGAAAAGCAGCCGTTCTGACAGCAGCTCTGCAAATTGAAGCCTACAAGCATGTCATCCCTGGCAAGACGACCGATGCTGATGTGGCTGCCTTTTTAAAGAAGCGCATGCGAGAATTGGGCGTAACTGACGCATGGGCCCCGGATCAAAATCCTAATGTAAACTCTGGTCCAGACCGGGGGCATTCGCACTCAACAAATAAAGTCATCATGCCAGGCGATGTAATCCAAACAGATTTTGGCATTCGGGTGCATGATCGTTGGGTCACTGACATCCAAAGGTTTGCCTATGTCCTTCAACCGGGAGAAACGAAAGCACCAAATCATATCCAATATGCATGGGAAAGCGGCAGGAATGGAGGGTTTGCTGCCTTCAAAGCGATGAAACCAGGCGTGAAGGGTATTGAAGTCGATGCAGCTCAATCTGTCATGATGAAAAAAGCTGGCTCTGGCTATGTCCCCTGGTCTACCGGTCATCCCGTGGGTTATGTCGCGCACGATACAGGACCTAATCTAGGCGGGTCCCGCACGAAAAGTGTCCGCCCTGCCGCACATAAAAAATTAAAAGTTGGGATGGTCTTCGCCTTTGATGGTTTTCATAGCTGGAAACGCAAAGATGGGACATATAAAACAATTTCTGTGGAGGAAATGGTCGTCATCAAAGAGAAGGGCGCAGAATATCTTATTCCGCCTCAACAAGACATAATTTTAATCCCATCTGACTAGCAGCCTAATTTAAGGGAGGGCTTTTTCCCAAAAAAGAGCCCGACCAACTTTGGGATCGAGTTCATATCCACTAAACCCAAATTTCTTGTAAGCATTCTGAGCAATATAATTGCCTTCAAGGACTTCAAGGGTGATTTTACAGCACCCTCGCTTAACAGCGATAGACTGAACTTTTTCAAGTATTTTTGTACTAAGTTTTAAGCCCCTAAAGTCGGCTTTCACAATGACATCATGGATATTGATGATTGGCTTACATTGAAAGGTGGAAAAGACCTCAAAGCAGTTGGCAAGGCCTGCTGGTTTATCATCCACATAAGCGATGATACTAAAAGCATGGGGTAATGCAGAAAGCTCACTTGCTAAATTCTTTCTAACTTTTTCAGAAAGAGGGACACCGCCTCCCATCTCATCTCTGGCATAATGATCCAGCAGATCAATCAAATGCTGTGTCTCATCGCTATTTTTATAGTCTAGAATGCGTATTTCAATGGTCATTGTTCAGCCAGTTCTTACTCTTTTAATTCAACAATTGCGCTAATTTCAACGGCAAGTTTGGCAGGCAGACTACCCATTCCAACGGCGGCACGAGCGCCTTTTCCTGCTGCACCAAAAGCAGTAACGAACAAATCAGAAAATCCATTAATCACTTGCGGTTGCCCGCCAAAATCAGGTGCTGAATTCACCATGCCGGTAATCTTTAAAACCTGGTTCACTTGTGAGAGCTCGCCCACGGCTGTCTTGATGGTAGCCAGCATACATAAACCAATACGCTGTGCACTGTCATAACCCTGCTCAACAGTGAGATCCGCGCCAACTTTACCGTATAAACGCTTCTCTTTGTAACAGTCCACATGGCCTGAAAGATAAAGGGTGGAGCCTGACCGTCGCCACGTGACATAATTAGCCACAGGCGTTGAAGCTTTTGGCAGTATAAAGCCTGCTTGTTCTATCCGTTCTTCTGGCGAGAGACTCTCAATCTTCTTGCTCTCTGCAGACTGGGCCGTGACTGAACTGATCGTCAGGAATATAATGACTATGACAAATTTCATAAGAGCCTCCATAAAATGAATGCAAGCAGCATATCATCTCTTCTGTTGTAGGCAACCTCCTCGTTGAAAAGCCTAGGCGGTTTTCTGCAGAAGAAACATGTGATAGCCAAATTCTGACTCATATTTCATACACAGACGGACTTCGAGTTGTATGTCTTTTAAAGCCACAGAATTCGGCATGTCTGGCGCAAGGTCGGTCAACCGTTTTTGCAGAGGTGCATAATAATTGAGCCAAGCATCATGGCTCTGCGGAAAATGATCTATACAGTGAAACCCTGCTTTTTCAATCTGATGAAGGCGGGTTTCAATTTGCTGGATATCAGGGTAGTCTTTTTGCCAAAATTCAACTGTCGGTTCGCTGGGGGATGCAGTTTTCCACACCAGATCACTAAGCATAAGATATCCTTGATCCTTCAGGAAAGGCTTCCAAACAGATAAAGCCTTTTCCACCCCCATAATATAGGCACTTCCCTCTGACCAAATAAGATCATAAGCGTGCTGATCTACAGGCAACTCTGTCATACTGGCACAGAGAGTCTTTAAACGGTGACCATATCCAAACTTTTCCATACGCGCTTTCAACGCATTCAGCGCCTCTTGCTCATTATCTACAGCCGTAATTTCTGCTTGACTTTCTGCGGCTAGAACTGTGGTCGACAGTCCCTTTCCGCAGCCAATTTCCAAGATGGCTTTCGGTGCTGGCCTCACCTTGGAAAGCGCCATACTGGTATCTGCCTCGCTGCCTGGGGCCCACCTCTCCAGCGGTCCATAAACCATCATAAAATCTTTCATATAAGCATCATGTTCATTCATATCTTTTGACAACCATTTCAATTGCAAGGCTTCTTTTTCACTAAAACCTTGCTTCATTAACCAATCTAAATGAGCGTCTGGAGCCACTTGATCTAAGCTTTCATGCCAAGCACTCAAATCACCCTGCCCTAACAGGGCTGCCAGTAAACTGCGCGAGCGTTGTTTATGCTCAATTTCCTCGTCCAACAGCTTGAGACGTTTTTCCAAAAGATCTTTATCAATTTTAGCATCCAAACAAAGTTTGCACTCTTTTAATGTCAGACCACCTGCCTGAAGTTGCTGTAGCAATCGAACCCGCTGGACTTCTTTCTCTCCGTAAACTCGATATCCATTATCAAGCCGCGCAGAGGAAAGAAGACCGATCTTCTCATAATAAAGTAAAGCCGTTCGGGACAATCCTACTGCCGTCGCTAAATCAGATATTTGATACATAAGGCCTATGTTCTCCTCTGCTGATAAATGCCTACACTATAAAGCTATAGACAGGTCAAGTTTCTTTTATCAGATAACGTTCAGCATGGAAAAGGATAGAACCCAATGCCTGAAGGGCAATGCATGCTTTTCAGAATCTTGTGAAGCAAGAGCGGAAAGGAGAGCTGGTTAGGATCTGGCTAAAACCATCAGGATTTAAGAGGCAAGTATATATCTGTAATCAATTCATTTTGGGGTGCTTCAGGATAAAGATTTACCCTTTCTAAAAAAAGTGGAAAATCCATGAGATCCTTGTTGTGCTTTGGAAGCCATTCTCTAAACAAGTATCGAACACTTTCATCTAAACTCTCCCACGGACCTACATGTCTAAGTCGCGCACACTGGCAAGCAGGGATTTTCTTTTCTACAATCCCGTGGTCATTTGGCTTTAGAATGCCTGTTAATTCTGCACAAATATCCATGCGGTACTTCTCTGGTGTTGTAATCTCAGGATCATCATACATCAAATTGAAGGTTCTACTTTTACTTGGTGGTAGGTGGTTACCCTTGCGCCACTCGATAAATCTCTGAACCGAATTCATCACCATCTTTGGAGGCCCTTTATGCTCTAATACTGCCAACCTCATTTCTGGGAAATCGACTATTTCAACATTCATTTCTGTCTCACTTTCTTGAAGATAAGGCTGGAGTTGATCAAGGTTTGCCACCTGACTTTTATCTTTTCTGAACAGGGATGGGGACATGCCGATTTCGCGCTTAAATGCTTTTGAAAAAGCCTCAACACTTCCAAAACCCGCGTCAAAGGCAATAACTGTAATAGGCAGATGCTTTCGAAATAAAAGTTGATAAGCCGCTCGTTTCATTCGCTTCCTAGAGATCAATCTAAATACTGTCATTCCGGCATAGTCAGAAAACTGCCGATGAAAGTGATATTTGGAGAAGTTCGCAACGGTACAAAGATCCTCAAGGACAAACGAGCTGTCAAGATTACGCTCTATATAAGCCACCACCCTGTTCATTCGTTGTTGATATTGTTGCTTTCTCACCCAGTTCATAAACATCCCTTTTCATCTCAGGCACACTTCTTATAAAAGCATGAGACAACAATTACTTGTTCCATATTGCTATAGTTGAAAAAAAACAAAACTACAAAGGGGATCAGGTTCCTCCTTGCTCTGCCAATGTGGTTATAGTTCTCTATAGATCAGAAATGTTCATTCACTTGAGTAGGTTTTACATTTTTCGCTGTTACTTTTCAGCCTTTCTCTATTTTTAGGCCATTGTCATTCCCAGAGCAGGCGGTGAACATAATATAATGCACACAGGGCAACAGCATCATACAAAGCTTTCTTTTTGGGCCAATATCCGCTATATCCCGCCCAACGTGATTTTACAGGTGATGACATATGACACATCAAACATCGAAAGTTGGCTTTGTAAGCCTTGGGTGCCCTAAAGCGCTTGTGGATAGTGAACGCATTTTGACGAAACTCAGAAGCGAGGGCTATGAAATTGCTGCTGATTACAACGGTGCAGATGTTGTGGTTGTGAATACTTGCGGCTTTATTGATAGCGCTAAGGAAGAAAGCTTATCTGCGATTAAAGAAGCCATGACTGAAAATGGCCGCGTGATTGTCACAGGCTGTCTCGGTGTGGAAGAAGATGCCATCCGCGAAGTCGCCCCTGATGTCTTGGCCATTTCTGGGCCCCATCAATATGAAACGGTGGTCAATCAAGTTCATGAAGCAGCGCCGCGCCCACACGACCCCTATATGGACCTTGTGCCGCCGCAAGGGGTCCGTCTAACCCCCAGACATTTCAGCTATGTGAAAATTTCTGAAGGATGTAATCACAGTTGTAAATTCTGCATCATTCCAAGCTTTCGCGGGAAGCATAAAAGTCGGCCTGTCCGGGCCGTTTTGCGCGAAGCTGAGAAGCTGGTCGAAGCAGGATGTCAGGAATTACTGATCATCTCTCAGGATACCAGCGCATACGGCATCGACCTGAAGCATGCAGAAGAAACCTGGACTTATAAAGAAGGCGGCACCCGAACAGTGCGCGCCCATATGACCGCTCTTGCAGCGGCACTTGGAGAACTCGGTGTCTGGGTTAGGCTGCATTATGTCTATCCTTACCCTCATGTGGATGAGGTCATTCCTTTGATGGCCGAAGGGAAGATATTGCCCTATTTGGATATTCCCTTTCAGCATGCCAGTCCCAAAGTGCTCAAGTCTATGCGCCGACCAGCAAATGAACAGAAAGTCTTGTCCCGGATCCACAAATGGCGGGAACAAGTACCAGAACTCGTAATACGGTCAACTTTTATTGTGGGCTTCCCTGGGGAAACCGAAGAAGATTTCCAGTATCTCTTAGACTGGTTGAAGGAAGCACGCCTCGATCATGTGGGCTGCTTTAAATATGAGCCAGTTGAAGGCGCTACAGCCAACGAGCTCCCTGATCAAGTGCCAGAAGACATAAAAGAAGAACGATGGAATCGCTTTATGGCTGTGGCCCAGGAAATCAGCCGCGAGAAATTACAAGATCGTATTGGCTTAGAAATGGCGGTCATCATTGATGAAGTTACCGAAGATGGCGCTATCGGCCGCACTTATGCTGACGCCCCTGAAATTGATGGAAATGTTATCATTCCTGACGGCAGCTTCCTTTCTGTTGGTGACATGGTTTTCTGTCTGATTACCGAAGCCCAAGAGTATGATCTCATTGGCCAATTGGTCATGGATTCTGAGACTTCTGAAGAAGATGAGTGGGATTGGTAAAAAACAACAGTCCTTCTCCGCCCCCCATCCCTATGGTAAAAATACGGTTGCTCACAGTTTGTTGATAACTTTGGGGCTTGCATACGCACGCTCAGACCTTACTTTATGAAATGAATGATAATGTGGAGAAGTAGAATGAGTGATACCCCCTATACACCCCCTAGCGTTTGGACATGGGACAGCGAAAGCGGCGGAAAGTTTGCAAATATTAATCGTCCCATCTCGGGATCAACCCACGAAAAAGATTTACCCATTGGCAAACATCCCTTGCAGCTCTACTCGCTCGCCACGCCTAATGGTGTGAAAGTGACTGTCATGCTTGAAGAACTCTTAGAGAAAGGTCATTCAAGCGCAGACTATGACGCATGGATAGTAAATATTGGTGAGGGCGATCAATTTGGCAGTGGGTTTGTGGCTGCAAACCCGAATTCCAAAATTCCTGCCTTAATGGATCATAGTGTTTCACAGAAAGGACCTGTACGGGTTTTTGAGAGTGCTTCAATCCTGCTATATCTTGCTGAAAAGTTTGGTGAATTTTTACCTAAAGATTCAGAAAAGCGTGCTGAAACAATAAATTGGGTCATGTGGCAAATGGGCAGCGCTCCTTATTTGGGTGGCGGGTTTGGTCATTTTTATGCCTACGCGCCAGAAAAATTTGAATATCCGATTA
Organism: Temperatibacter marinus; assembly: GCF_031598375.1. NCBI lineage: Bacteria > Pseudomonadati > Pseudomonadota > Alphaproteobacteria > Kordiimonadales > Temperatibacteraceae > Temperatibacter > Temperatibacter marinus. The sequence continues at coordinate 1,429,427 of NZ_CP123872.1, read as the reverse complement.
ATCGCTTTTCTATGGAAGTAAAACGCCAGTTAGACGTTCTTGATAAACAGTTGGCTAACAACAGCTATATCGCAGGCGAAGACTATTCTATTGCCGACATGGCGATCTGGCCTTGGTACGGCGTTCTTGTGGATGGAGGCCTCTATGAGGCTGCAGAATTTCTCTCAGTACACGAATATACCCATGTGAAACGATGGAGCGAGCAGATCGGAAACCGCCCGGCCGTAAAACGTGGTCGGATGGTCAATCGTGCATGGGGAGATCCAAGCGAGCAGCTCCTTGAACGCCATAATGCAAGCGATTTTTCTTTGAAAACACAAGACAAAGCTGTTCAAGATTAGAAACACCAAAGACTAAAGTCTGATCTGATTATATCATTTTGTCGGTTAAAATAAGATTGCTACCTGTTAGTTTTGCCTCTTCCAGGTAGCCTTCCGCACGAACAACAGCAGCGTCAATCTCCTCTGCATTATTGCAAAGTGTTATACCGCCAATCACATAGGGAGGCTCTATGGTGTTGTTTTCGGCAAAGGCGATGTCATCATCTGATTGTAAAGCACCGCCAGTGTCTTTTTGCGCCCTCTTCATCAGCCGAAGAAATTCATCTGTTGCAGGCTTAGAAAAATAGAGATCAATGTTGGGCAATAAGACAATAAAGTCACCGCCCCCCAAGCGCGCCATTATCGCATTATGGGGCATAGACACTTTTAAATTATTCTTGAAAAGACGTAACTCTTTGTTGATGGGGAAATAGCCTACCTTATCTGCAAGGCGGTGATAATTTCCAATTTGAAGGCGGATAACCGACATACCATTGACTTGAATACCTTGAATGTCCTTTTGAATTTTCGCAGCAAAGCCTTCGCGATTCAACAAGCCTGTCACTTTATCTACTGTCATCAAGCGTCTATTGGTTTTAATCGACTCTTCTAGGAAACCACCTAAAACACTCAAGGCTAACCCCACATATACAGGCCCCCAAATATAGTCATAAGCAGGTTTATATTCTGTAAACCCTCGTTCCGCGATGTAGTGGATAATTGCTCGTGCATCCACAATCAAAATTGTTAGGAGAAGCATGGTAATTAAGGCTGCATGTGCTTTTAATTCCCCCATTGAACTCTGCAGCGTATAATAAAGGCCAAAACCTAGGCCAACCGTCACATAGAAAGCAGAGGTCCAATAAAAATAATTCATAGGTAGACTATTCAGGATAATCAAACTGTAGGAAACTGTCGACAGGGTAAAGATGAGTAAAACAAAGATTAAAGGCACTGGTTTGCCAGATCTTAAAAAGGGATAGGCTGCAAAATAGGGGACAAATAAAGCCCCTAAAACAGTTGAGGCGATGAAAATGCCATCGCTGGATAATCGAAGGGAAATTAGCCACCCTATCGCCATCAGAACATAGGTTATGCGCAATAATCTGAGGGTGCCAAATTTTGCCTTTTCCCGTTCGCTAATATAAGTGCAGCCTGCTAAAATAAGCAAAATGATTGCCATGCTGACATAGTTTGCATTTTGTTCAATCACGAACGGTTATCCTCAATGTTTTTCATTCGAAAATTTAATCAGATATTAACCCTTCATGCAATCTTTTCTCTTACAAAGGAAGGTATCAAACCCAATTTGGGATTTGATCTTGTCCAATCAGCTCATCAACTTCTATCCTGTGGCGGATGATTGAGAATTGATCCCCTCTCACCAGAACCTCAGGTACCAATGCCCTAGTGTTATAACTATTCGACATTACGGCACCGTAAGCACCTGCAGATTTTATAGCAACTAAGTCACCCGCTTCTAAGGGTTGAATAAGACGGCCTTTTGCAAATGTGTCCCCAGATTCACAAACAGGACCCACAAAATCAACAAGCTCTTCTTCCGCTTCCTCAGACAAATTCACGGGATCAATATTATGGTAGGCATCATACATTGCAGGGCGTGCAAGGTCGTTCATCGCTGCATCAAGAATGACAAACTTACGGCCGTCACCTTCTTTGACATAAATGACCTCGCTCACCATAATCCCTGCGTTTCCGGCTATCAGTCGGCCCGGCTCAAAAATAAACTCCAAATCAACTTCTGCCATCATCTCTTTGACGACATCTTGAACCATCTGCCCGTAGACACTCGGGAGCGGAGGCGCTTCGGCTGAATCGCCATAAGGGATCCCCAATCCTCCCCCCAGATCGATCTGAGTGATATCATGACCGGCTTCCCGTAAGTCTTTGACCATTTCTATCACTTTTGTAAAGGCCAAACGGAAGGGCTCTAAATCTGTCAATTGTGACCCAATATGAACGTCAACACCAACAGGGGCAATGCCATCCATCTCTTTCATTTTTTCATAGACATCCCTGGCCTTTAGCCAAGAAATTCCAAACTTGTTCTCTGCTTTGCCTGTGGAAATTTTTTCGTGGGTTTTGGCGTCAACATCGGGATTAATTCTGAGGGCTACAGGAGCGACTTTTCCTAATTTAATCGCTCGCGCATTCAATACCTCAAGCTCTGGTTCGCTTTCCACGTTAAATTGTTTGATACCAACTTTCAGGGCAGCATCCATTTCATAAGGCTTTTTACCGACCCCAGAAAAAACGATCCGCTCTCCAGGTATACCCGCTTTGAGAGCTCGTTTTAGCTCACCTCCAGAGACAACATCTGCCCCTGCCCCTTGCTTAGCCAATAGTTTTAAGACAGCCACATTGCTATTGGCTTTGACAGCAAAACAAATCAATCGATCTAGTCCTGTCATTGCATCGTCAAAAACGCGTAAATGACGTTCAAGGGTCGATTGACTATACACGTAAAAAGGTGTGCCAACCTCGCGCGCAATTTCGTGCAAGTCAACATCTTCGGCAAACATGCTGCCGTCTTTGTGAAAGAAATAATCCATAGGGCGATACTTTTATTCTTGTGAAAAAGACGATGTTCTCTCTGGTGCCTCTAAATCGCCTTTCTTGCCACAAGCCACCACAGTTAAAGCAAGCAAAACAACACAAGAGAGAGTCAACATTTTCTTCATTGATTAATCCTTTAGTGATCCATTAATGATCTTATCCAAATTCGTTATAACAGGTGATTTCGTGCATAAGCAACTGCGGCCTTCACATTTTGCGGGGAAGTCCCGCCAAAAGCCTGCCGCGATCCAACCGACGCTTCAATGGAAAGTACATCAAATATACCTGTATGAATTTCCGGTTCAACTGATTGCATCTCTTCTAGGGATAAGTCTTTTAATTCTTTATTCTGTTTTTCTGCTAAAGCGACAATCGCTCCTGTGACATGGTGAGCATTTCTGAAAGGCATATTCAATTCTCGCACGCACCAATCCGCAAGGTCCGTTGCCGTGGAGAAGCCGAGTGCTGCAGCTTTTGCCATCTCCCCTTTGTTGGCTTTCAGATCTCTAATCATCCCTGTCATCGCAGCGATGCACAGCTCGTAATCTTCAACGGCGGTGAATACAGGAACTTTATCTTCTTGCATATCCTTACTATAGGCTAGGGGTAATCCTTTCATCACCAGTGTCAGTGTTGTGTGCTGCCCAGTGATCCGACCGACTTTTGATCGTACGAGCTCTGCTGCGTCTGGGTTTCTCTTCTGTGGCATGATGCTCGACCCTGTCGAGAAACGATCTGAAAGCTCAATGAATTTAAACTGCGCTGAGGCCCATAAGACAATTTCATCCGCCAGCCTTGAGAGATGTACCGCTGACAGAGACAGAACAGACAGAAGTTCCAAGGCGAAATCACGATCAGAAACAGCGTCCAAAGAATTTCGTGTTGGCCGATCAAAACCTAAGGCAGAGGAAGTTTGTTCACGGTCTATGGGGAAAGGAGTCCCTGCCAAAGCTGCCGAGCCTAAAGGGTTTTCATTCAGCCTTATTCGGCAATCTTTCAAACGCCCTTTATCGCGTTCCAACATTTCAAAATACGCCATCAAGTGATGTCCAAGTGTGACAGGCTGCGCTGTTTGTAAATGTGTGAATCCAGGCATGACCGCATCAGCATAATTTTCAGCCTGATCAACAAGCGCTGACTGAAGGCTCGCAACATCGACAATCATGCGATCAATCGAATCTCTGCACCAAAGTTTAAAGTCTGTTGCCACTTGGTCATTTCTAGACCGTGCTGTATGAAGGCGAGCCCCAGCATCACCAATCTTACTTTTTAAGCGAGCTTCAATATTCATGTGAATATCCTCAAGCTCGGCGGAAAACTCAAAGCGCTCCTCTTCAATTTCTTGCTTGATCTCAGCCAGCCCTTGTTGGATAGCGGCAAGATCTTCTGCGGAAATGATACCAACCGATTCAAGCATAGCCGCATGGGCCAAAGAGCCCCGAATATCTTGGGCATACAACCGTTTATCGAAATCAATTGAGGCGTTGATGGCCTGCATAATCGCACTCGGGCCATCTTTAAAACGACCGCCCCACATGCTATTTGATTGCTTATCTTCAGAAGATGCCTTGCTTTCTTCTTGGGCTACGCTATTTTTATTTTCACTCATGTTACTCAGTCCGTTAGAGGGGGCCCCATGACACGTCAATCTCTTATTGTTATGTCACTTATCCTTATTATCATTCTTGGTGCAGCATATAACCTGCTGGGCACAAGCTCAAACACTTCTTATACAAAAAGTGAATTTGAGGCTTTTGTTTCAGGAGAGATGAAAAAATTGACATTTTATGAGGTACCGAAACCTCTGCCTGACCACATTATTGAACTCGAAGATGGTACCCCAGCTAAACTTTCTTCCCTGAAAGGTAAAGTGCTTTTCATCAATCTATGGGCCAGCTGGTGCGCCCCGTGCAAATATGAAATGCATGATGTCGCCCTCCTTCAACAAAAATTAGGCGGAGATCGCTTTGAAGTTGTCGCAATCAATCAAGACATTGGGGGGCTGAAAAGGGCAGACCGCACTCTCAAAGAATGGAAAGTGAACGGCCTTTCTCTCTATGCTGACAAGCGAATGAACACAGCCACAAAAATGGCCGAAGGAAAATTGCCAACCAGCTATGTGGTGGATAAAACAGGTATGATAATCGCTGAATACATCGGCCCCCTAGACTGGGCCAGTGCAGATGCACTCTTGCTGTTCACAAAATTGATCAATGCCTAAAATTTTATTCTGCGCCTAAAAATTTCATTCTGCGCCTAGAATTTTTACTGCCCGATCAATTTCATCTTGATCTACAATCCAGCTTTCTTGAATGCCGGCTTTATACCATTTACTATAGGCGTCAGAAGATTCTATGGCTTTTCGGTATGCCTCGCAGCGCTCATTCAGCTTTATATCGTAGGTACGGAAACGGCTCACGACAGGGGCAAACATAATATCCGCGCCAGTAAGTTTGTTCCCAAAGAGATAGGGACCCGCGCCAGAAAATTTTTCTAAGGCTTGCGTCCATAAATATTCAATGCGGTCAACATTTTTCTGCACGTGATCTGCAAGAGATAGTCCTTTAAAATGCTCCCGCATATTCATTGGGCAGTGCGCTCTTAAGCCAAATAAACCGGAATGCATTTCTGCGCTCATGCCCCGCGCCCATGCATAGGCTTCAGGCGACGTTGGCCAATAGCCGTAGTCGGGGAACACTTTGTCAAGATAATCAATAATCGCAAGACTATCCCATACAAGCGTATCTCCATGCCAGACAGCTGGAACAGTCCCGGAAGGGTTAAGGCCTTTAATTTTCTCAAAAAACTCAGGTGTATCGAGAGGAAGTAATATCTCTTCAAATTCAACCTCTAATACTTCAAGCGCGAGCCAACCACGGAAACTCCAGCTTGAATAGTTTTTATTACCTATCACTATTTTAAACGGTGTCATATTTAATTCCCTTATCTTACGGATAGCAGGCATCATAGCAAGTATCTGAGAAAATGCCCGCCATTTTATCTTATGAATCAGGGTTAGTTTTTCTTATCGTAAACCCGCCCTACCTTAGGCCAATCTAACACTATAGGATAAAAAAATAGCCTCCAAATGTGGAGGCTATAATCTTCTTCTTCGGAGATGTCTTTACCGTGTAGGCGTTGGCACATCCGAAGTATAATCATAAAATCCTCGCCCAGTCTTTCGTCCTAACCATCCTGCTTCAACATATTTTACTAATAAGGGGCATGGACGATATTTTGTATCTGACAGTCCTTCATGCAGGACTTGCATGATCGATAAACACGTATCAAGGCCGATAAAATCTGCCAATTGAAGTGGCCCCATTGGATGGTTTGCCCCAAGGCGCATGGCACTATCAATGCCTTCTACACTCCCGACCCCCTCATAGAGAGTATAGATGGCTTCATTAATCATTGGGATCAAAATGCGATTCACGATAAAAGCAGGAAAATCTTCAGATTCTGACGTTGTCTTTCCAAGGCTATCGACAAAGGTTCTAAATGTTTGCGAGGCCGCCTCATCTGTGGCAATGCCTGGAATAAGCTCCACCAGTTTCATAACCGGCACTGGATTCATAAAATGAACCCCCATAAACTGACCAGGACGATCAGTCCCAGAGGCAAGGCGCGTAATTGAAATTGACGACGTATTTGAGGCGATCAAAGCTTCCGGCTTCAAATGCTTGCAAAGCTCTTCAAATATAGCCACTTTTACGTGCTCATTCTCTGTAGCAGCTTCAATAACAATGTCGCAATCAGCCAAATCTACTGGCGTTCCAGAAGGCGTTATGCGAGCAAGCGCCTCGGACAAATCTGTCTCAGAAATTTTACCCTTTAACAGCTGACGCTGCATATTTTTATCAATCACAGCCAGGCCCGATTCAGCACGGTCTAGAGAAACATCTTGTAGAATGACACTATAGCCTGACTGTGCGCAAACATGGGCAATACCATTACCCATCTGTCCTGCGCCGATAATTCCTATGTTTTTTATCATTTCCAAATCCCTAAGGCCTTTTATGGTCGCCTCTTAATTTTCCAAAGAAAAAAAGGCGCCATCAAGTGGTGCCTTTTCTTGGTGTTTCTTAAAGGGCTTTTTCAAGCTCAGGAACAGCTTCAAACAAGTCCGCAACAAGACCATAATCAGCAACCTGAAAAATTGGTGCTTCTTCGTCTTTATTGATGGCGACAATAATTTTACTGTCTTTCATGCCTGCTAAATGTTGAATTGCACCGGAAATGCCCACAGCAATATACAGCTCTGGGGCAACAATCTTCCCTGTTTGGCCAACCTGATAATCATTCGGGACAAAGCCTGCGTCTACAGCCGCTCGAGAAGCTCCTACAGCAGCGCCTAATTTGTCTGCCACAGCTTCAATGATAGAGAAATTTTCTCCAGAACCCATGCCACGACCGCCGGAGATAATCACCTTAGCAGAGGTTAATTCTGGACGATCACTTTCAGAAAGTTCGCTACCCACATAGCTTGATTTTCCAGATCCTTCAGTTGCATCTACTGATACCACTTCCGCAGACCCGCCTGTTGCAGCCGCTTTATCAAAAGCAGTGGCACGTACTGTAATGACTTTCTTCGTGTCTGATGACTGCACTGTAGCAATCGCATTACCAGCATAAATCGGACGTTTAAAAGTATCTGTGCTTTCAACAGAAACAATGTCAGAAATTTGAGCCACGTCGAGAGAAGCAGCGACACGCGGTAAAAAGTTTTTACCCGTCGTGGTTGCCGGAGCAAGAATAGCGTCATACTCTCCTGCGACTGAGAGGGTAATATTGGCAAGTTCAGATGCCAGAGAATGCGCATAAGCTGCATCATCAGCAACCAGAACTTTTGAAACACCGTCTATGGTCGCCGCAGCCTCAGCAACAGAGCCACACTCCGACCCAGCAACAAGTAAGTGCACATCCCCAAAATTTTTGGCGGCGGTCACTGTCGCTAATGTCGCATCTTTAACTTCACAATTATCATGTTCTACAATTACAAGAGCAGTCATTAGAGGGCTCCTTTTTCTTTAAGTTTCGCCACTAGCTCTTCAACAGAGTCAACCATGATCCCTGCTTCACGTGATGCTGGCTCTTCTACCTTAAGCACTGTCACACGTGGAGATACATCAACGCCGTAATCTGCCGCTGTTTTATCAGCGATTGGCTTACGTTTTGCCTTCATAATATTGGGCAGAGAAGCATACCGTGGCTCATTCAATCTTAGATCTGTGGTCACAACCGCTGGCAATTGAAGTTTTACAGTTTCAAGACCCCCATCAATCTCACGGGTAACGTCAGCGGCACCGTCAGCAACCACAACTTTTGAAGCAAATGTACCCTGCGGCCAGCCAAGAAGCTGCGCTAGCATTTGACCCGTCTGATTATTATCGCCGTCAATTGCCTGCTTCCCAAGAATAACCATTTCAGGGCTTTCTTCTTCAACAATTCCTTTTAGGATTTTAGCAACAGCAAGGGGTTCGACATCACTATCTTCAGTAACGAGAATACCACGATCACCGCCCATCGCTAGGCCTGTGCGAATAGTTTCGCTAGCCGCTTTGGGACCAATAGAGACCACAACAATTTCAGAAACAATACCCGCTTCTTTTAAACGAATTGCTTCTTCCACAGCAATTTCATCAAAGGGGTTCATCGACATTTTAACATTAGCTAGTTCTACGCCAGTATTATCTGACTTCACACGTACTTTGACATTATAATCAACAACGCGTTTTACAGGGACCAGAACCTTCATGAATTATTCTCCTGTTTACACTTCCTCAGTCTTTAAAGACCATCATTAATTTGCCCAATAGACAATTACACTGTTTTAAACCATTTGAGCAAGCAAGAGTCAAACGGAATTATTGCACTGCAGCGTCTAATATATTTTACTTCTTAAAATGACGAAGCATTTCTTTCAAAATTTCCCTATCGATTTCCACCAGGAATCCAAAGGAAATCTGCTTTCCCACCTTCATTTAGAAGCCTTCCCATTACAAAAAGGTGGTCAGACAATCTGTTGAGATACTGGATTGCAAGAGGATTGATATCTGTACGCTGCGCCGCAACAACTGTATCTCTCTCAGCCCGCCTTACAACAGTCCTTGAGAGGTGAAGATGGGCACTGATCGCAGAACCGCCCGGCAGGATAAAGCTTGTCAATGGATCAAGTTTTTCATTCATCTGGTCGATTTCTTTTTCCAGGCGCGCCACTTGCTCAGCAACTATTCTCAGCACCATTTCACTGGGCTCAAAACCATGTTCCCCATCTGCTTTCGGTGTTGCTAGATCAGCACCCAGATCAAATAAGTCGTTTTGAATGGCTTGTAACTTCTGATCTGCATCAGCTATGTCTTTGGTATGTAACCTCACCAATCCAATCGTACTATTTGCTTCATCGACAGTACCATAAGCGATGACGCGAGAATCGGCTTTACTCAACCGACTGCCATCTACCAGCCCTGTTTCACCAGAGTCACCTGTGCGTGTATAAATTTTATTTAACTTTACCATTAGCTTGACGCCGCCATCGCGAGTAAAAAGAGGGCCAAAACGGCTAATCCTTGAAACAAAATTCTATAGCGCATTAATTTATTAGACTTTTTGGCATTTTCGACGCCCTGTTGGGACATTCGGCCCACACCAAAGAGTAAAAATCCGAGAGTTGCGAGTGCGAATAAGATCGCTATGATGAAAAAAAACTGAGTCATGATGATTTCCCGTAGACTGGTTTACCTGCGTTGCTGCAGTAAACAACAGAGTTGAGCTAAAGTATAATCTCTTTCCGCCTTCAGGCAAGGGCAAATCAAGCAATTCTCTCCTAAGAAATATTTTGACTCGCCCCTACTGCATCCCCCATACTCTTGTCAGATTAACACACAGGATTGAGGATCGCTCTATCATGAACTGCCTAAGCCGATTGCAAAAGTTTCACCTAACCGTCCTTGCTATCTTTTCCTTCTCAGCAATGTCGCCTAGCTATGCTCAAGATTTCATCAAGGCAGAGATGCTAGAGGAAGGTGAAATCCTTGTTAACAATAGAGTTGTAAGAGACATCCAGGTGGCCTTCAATATGGTGACAGATAACGGCTTTATTAAAATTGGCCCTGGCATCTACCGACAAGCCGGAGAGCTTAAGCGCAATGGTGTTATTATTTCTGGCAGCAAAGGAACGCATTTTGTTGACACGATCACCAAAGGTAAGGCGACTTTTGTGATAAAGGGCAGTAATACAATCATTAAAAACATTGAATGTTCTGGGGCAAAAGCTGAACATAACAATGGAAGTTGCATCCGAGCCGAAGGGAAGAACCTGAAGGTCATGAATGTCTATTTTCATGATAGTCAATCTGGTATTTTAACCTCAGGTAAAGTTGGCACTTTAGAAGTTGTGAATTCTCGATTTGAACGGATCGGTAAAAAAGGGCGGGCTCATGCAATCTATATGAACGGCGACAAATTAGCCATTCGACGTTCTGTTTTCATTAGTGCGAAAGATCAAGCTCACGAAATTAAATCTCGTGCTGCTGTTACTATTATTCAAAACTCTATAGTCGCATCTCTTGACGGCGACGATAGTCGTTTAATTGATGTCCCTAACGGGGGAGAAGTGATCATACGCGACAATATGCTGATCGAAGGTCCTGGGTCTGTAAATTATGAACTTTTAAGCTGGGGTGTCGAAGGTGTCCGTCATAAAAAAAATAAATTCTCTATGACGAATAATCTTATCATCACAGATCGAGAAGCTGGGTCTTATTTACTAGGAATCCATAAAAGTTTGGATTATCCAACAGCCTCTGGCAATGTTTTGGTTGGTTTTTTCAAAAGATGGGTTCCAGAGGATAACATCCTCATTAAGAGCAGAGAAGAGTTTGGTTTTGGCCCTCATCCAGAACTCCCTTACTGGCCAGCCACAGACCGCGCATATACGATGCTTAAAAAAATGATGAGTGAGCAGTCGCGCTAACGGAGGGGCAGGTTTTCAATAAATACTGCCGCACAAGCGTTTTGTTCTCGAATAGACTGTAGCGTTTCTGATTTATCCCGTTTAGAAAACTTCTTGCCCTCAGCGTCCACCATAAGTTGATGATGTATATAAGTTGGTTGTTCGAACTCGAGCAACGCCTGTAAAATGGCATGGATATGGGTCGAGTAAAATAAATCCATTCCTCTAATCACATGCGTAATCCCCTGAAGAGCATCATCAACAACAACAGACAAATGATAACTTGTTGGGGTATCTTTTCGGGATAGAACCACATCCCCCAGCGCTAAAGGACAACTCTGTTGCATTCCTTTTTCTAGATCAAGCCACTGGGTCGGATAACGGCCCTGATCACGCAAGTAATTTTCGGCCTTTTCAAGATCCAATCGAATAACATATTCTTCAGATAAGGTAAGAGCTTTCCCTTTACAGAGACCTGGATACAGCGGCCCTTCTTTCCCCATTACAGGATGCGCGGCTTGGATTTGTTTCCGCGTGCAAGTACAAGGATATAACACTCCTAAGGCATCAAGTTTAGAGAGCGCATTCTGATAGTCCTCGAAATGCTGACTTTGACGACGAACAGGCTCTGGCCATGATAAACCAAGCCACGTCAAGTCATCTAACATCGGCTGTATATAATCCTCCCGGCATCGAACAGTATCAATATCTTCAATTCTTAGAAGAAATTCTCCCCCATGCTTTTGTGCAAAATCGAAAGCATAAAGCGCCGATAAAGCATGACCGCGGTGTAGATATCCCGTCGGGCTTGGTGCAAATCTAGTACGTATAGTGTTTGTCATAAGGTCTACTCGGCAGAGATATTTGAGTTTCTTTAAAATATAGTGTAACTTTCTTATAAATGTCACTAATTTCCATTAGTGAGACTATAGAAAGACTATCTTTTCAAATAAGATAGCAGTCAGGGACGGAACGGACTTTGAACGGCCATGGGGATGGTCGGACTGGGAGAGGTCGTCATGGGCTTGGACTTTAAATCAACTGAATTTCATCCACATCATTCAAAGGCATATGTCAGGCGAGAAGCGCCAAACCTCAAAGGCGGATGTCCAGCACTTGTCCTGAATGCAGACTTCAGGCCTTTAAGTTATTTCCCTCTCAGTTTATGGGACTGGCAGACGGCTTTAAAAGCTGTGTTTCTAGAAAAAGTTCAAACTATCGCCGAATATGACCATGAAGTTCACTCCCCCTCAACCTCTCTAAAACTTCCAAGTGTTATTGCTCTCAGAGAATATATCAAACAACCCGCCTACCCTGCTTTCACTCGATTTAATTTATTTCTGAGAGATAAATTTTCCTGCCAGTACTGCGCCACCCCACACCGAGGAGAGGATCTCACTTTTGATCATGTTATTCCCCGCACATACGGCGGCATTACAAGCTGGGAAAATATTGTAGCAAGCTGTGGCCCTTGTAATCGCAGAAAAGGCGGCCGCACCCCAGCAGAGGCTGGCATGAATTTACCTTACCCGCCTAAACAACCAACGACTTTTGAGCTTCAAGGACAAGGCAGGCACTTCCCACCGAACTTCTGTCATGAGAGCTGGCGAGATTTCCTCTATTGGGATGTTGAACTAGAAAGCTAAAATAAAGGACCCTTAGGAAATAAACTAAGAGTCCTATTCTTTATCAATTAGAACATCTCTTCTTGAGACTGTTAAGAATCTCCAGAACTTTCTAGATCACGAACTCTCTCTGCTCTATAGGCAAACCAACTGTAAATGACAGGGATTAACATGGTTGCAATCATACCAAACAACAAATAGGGGAACAGAGTTTTATAATATCCTAAGAGCGCCAAAATAAGTACAACCATAGAAACCGGTACCATTAAGCGCGCTGCAAGACGGTGCGTTTTAACCCAAACAGTTTCACTGGTTAATGTCCAAGGCGTGCGAATACCGATGAAAAAATTTGAGCGTGTTTTAGAGATATAATTACCCATTATTAAAAACATCAAACTCATTGCAACTAAAAGAGACTGCATGATTTCAAAAGGATATCCAAGGGCTTGTCCGACCATGCCACCATGCAAGATCGCTGAAAAAAGGACAAAGCCATTAACCATGCCACGAATGGCAGGTCGGGTATTCTCAACATTTTTCATTCTTGGATCTAACGCCGGTAAGAAATTTATTAATAAAGCGGTAAAAGCAGCCATGCCAATCACAAACCATAAAGCGCTAGAAGCAGGAGCATATCGATCTGCCTCCCCCTGAATATTGTAATGAACAGGAAGCTCTGTCCCTGCTGGCAATTGTCCTAACGCATAAATGGTTAAGGCAATCATTAAGGCAAATAAAGTAAATGTAAGATGATAATTTTTACTCAACATGTGAGGACTCCCCTTCTTTTTTTGGTCCACCAAATAGTGTCATCATTTGTCGCATCATATCCTCTACGACAGAGGTGTTGATGCTATAGGTAATGGTTGTTGCCTTCTTATCTGCAACGATTAATCCTGCTGACTTTAAGATATTGAAATGGCCAGAAAGGGTTGGCTTGCTAATAATCGTCCCTGCTTTTTCTAAAGCTGCGGACACATCTCCGGCTGTCATATCTTCATTTTGCAACAAGGCTAAAATGTCTCGCCTTACCGGGCTTGATAGTGCTTTGTATACATCTGGCATAGTGATTCCTGTCGTGACTCGGTTTTTATTTGTTATTTAGGTAAATACCAAAATAAAAGAAACCTGTCAAGAAAAGTTGATCCCTTGAGAAAAAGACATATGATACTCTCTATAATTTGTATGAGTGATGGGAGAAGGAACAAGATGAAAACGCGTGCAGCGATAGCCTATAAAGCAGGAACACCTCTAGCGGTTGAAACAGTAGACCTTGAAGGCCCACGTGCAGGCGAAGTCTTGGTTGAAATTAAAGCCACGGGCGTTTGCCATACGGATGCTTTTACGTTATCAGGCGATGACCCTGAAGGTGCATTTCCTGCAATTTTAGGCCATGAGGGTGCAGGCATAGTCCTAGAGGTAGGTGCTGGCGTAACCAGCTTAAAGCCCGGCGATCATGTTATCCCGCTTTACACCCCTGAATGCCGTGAATGCGATTACTGTCTCCACCCAAAAACCAATCTGTGTCAATCTATTCGTGAAACACAGGGTCAAGGCTTGATGCCTGATGGTACTAGCCGCTTCAGTATCGATGGTACACCTATCCTTCACTACATGGGATGCTCTACATTCTCTAACCATACTGTCTTACCTGAAATAGCGTTGGCGAAAGTACGGAAAGACGCTGATTTTGAAAAGATCTGCTACATCGGCTGCGGAGTGACAACAGGTGTCGGCGCTGTGGTATTCGATGCTAAAGTTGAGCCCGGTAGCAATGTGGTCGTCTTTGGACTCGGTGGTATTGGCCTTAATGTGATCCAAGGGGCTCGCATGGTCGGCGCCAATAAAATCATTGGCATAGACATTAACAACGACCGTGAAGCTATGGGCAGACACTTTGGCATGACTGATTTTCTGAACCCCAAAGACTGTGATGTTATGGAAGCCATTATGGACCTGACGAATGGCGGCGCAGATTATAGCTTTGAATGTATTGGTAATGTAACCACTATGAGACAAGCGCTAGAGTGTTGTCATAAAGGATGGGGCGAGAGCATCATCATCGGCGTTGCTGGTGCAGGCCAAGAAATCTCAACCCGACCTTTCCAGCTAGTGACTGGTCGAGTTTGGCGTGGGTCCGCTTTTGGAGGCGCTAGAGGGCGAACAGATGTGCCAAGAATCGTGGATTGGTATATGGACGGGAAAATAGACATTGATAGCCTCATCACGCACACAATGCCGCTTGATGACATCAATAAAGCCTTCGACCTTATGCATAAGGGAGAGAGCATTAGAAGTGTGATTAAATATTAGAGAGACTGCCTATGACTCTGACCACTGTCAGTGAAATCTATGCCTTTGAGGGAATCCAGGGTGTTTATAAGCATGCGTCTGATGTGACGAACTGCGAAATGGAATTTTCGGTCTATGTCCCATCTTCAGCCGCATTAGAGATGGCCCCGGTGGTTTGGTATTTGTCCGGTCTGACGTGCACTCAGGACAATGCTACTACGAAGGCTGGATTTCAACGAACAGCATCTGAGCTTGGCTTAGTGATTATTTGCCCAGACACAAGCCCGCGAGGAGAGACGGTCCCTGATGATCCAGAAGGGGCGTATGATCTAGGGTTAGGCGCCGGATTCTATCTTGATGCCACAGAAGAACCCTGGTCCTCTCATTATCAGATGTATAGCTACATTACTCAAGAACTGCCCGCTCTTGTGGCAGAACATTTCCCTGTTGATTTGGGTCGACAAGCAATCATGGGACACAGCATGGGCGGGCACGGCGCTTTAACATTATGGCGCAAAAATCCGGAGCTATATAAGTCTGTTTCTGCTTTCTCTCCCATCTGTCATCCCATCGATGCCCCTTGGGGGCAAAAGGCCCTCAATAATTATTTAGGGACAGATGTTGGTGAATGGTCAAATCATGATGCCTGCGCCCTCTTATTAAATCATGGGCCGATTGAGGGCGTTCAAATCCTTGTAGATCAAGGGATGGGGGATCAGTTCATAGAAGAGCAGTTAAAACCTGATCAATTAGAACTTGCCTGCGGAATGGTTGGACAAGATCTGCTCTTGAGACGCCAAATGGATTATGACCACAGCTATTATTTTATCGCCACTTTCATTGAAGATCATTTACGCCATCACGCACAAGCGCTGGCCAATTTATAACCCTTCTAAATCAAGGACACTCTATGAACAGCATTACTAAATCACTTCTTTCTGCTGCTCTCCTCTCAGTAGTTTCTATTCCTACGTACGCACATGATTATGACTGGCCTCTGTATAAAAGAGCCATCGCTGCGGGCTATAAAGGTGTATTCACATGCGGTGGTGTCTTTAATGGAGGCAAATCCCTCGATAAAATCAAAGCAGATGAGCTCACGGGTATTCGCCCTGAATTACAAGAGATTGTAAACAGCCTCCCTGAGGCGGTCATAGACTATACAAATAAGACGGTGGCAATCAAATATGATGAAAAGTTACCCCCTCGACTATGGTGGTATAGAGGCAGGCTAGGCTGTGTCCAAATGCCTGTCGGTACAACAGTTAATGACATAAAATACATGCCGACGATTACACTACCCCCTTTATCAAATCGGGGAACATCTTGGCCGAACGGCGACCCTAAAGACATTCAAACTTCGTCAAACAAAGCCTTAAACACTGTGATTAAAGCAGCCTTTAATGGATCCAAATATAACACAAATAAACCGGGACAGAAGACAACTGCTATTTTAATTTCTACACCCACTAAGCTGATCGCCGAAACCTATAGATCTGATTATACACCGTGGACCTCTCAACGTACATGGTCAACAGCCAAGTCTATCGCAGCCTCTGTCATCGGGATTGCTGTCAAAGACGGGCTTATAGACCTTAAAGAGCCCGTCCAAATCCCTGAATGGCAATCACCCGGTGATCCTCGTAGAGCCATTACCCTTGAGAATCTTATCCACATGGGCAGCGGCCTATTCAGCACAAGAGCAGGCAATCGCACTGACAAGGTATATTGGGGCGGCAATAGAGTGACAGACACTGCTGTGCATCAGCCCCTTGAAACCACCCCTGGGAAACGCTGGAAATATGCGAATAATGACACCATGCTTCTAACGAGAGCCTTAAGGGCTGCACAAGGAGATCATGTGGAAAAACATCTCGCCTATCCTTATCTAAATCTGTTTGATAAAATAGGCATGTATCACACAGTTCCTGAAAGCGACTGGGGCGGTAATTTTATTATGTCTTCTCAGGTCTGGACAACCTCCAGAGATCTCGCCCGGCTTGGTATTCTCTATTTACAAGACGGACAATGGGGAGATGAGCAAATCTTACCAAAGGGCTGGGCCTCTTATGTGGCGCACCCTGCACCCGCACAACCTGAAGGTCGTGACATTGGCTACGGTGCCCAATTCTGGCTCTATCCTGGCCTTGGGTATGCCTCGCGAGGCAACAGAGGCCAAATTATGCTGATGCTTCCTCAGCATAACCTCCTGATTGTGCGCCGTGGCTATGATAGCGCAACTGGTGGCCGTTTTGATATGGCAACCTTTGCAAAAGATATTCTAAAAGCGCTGGACAAATAACAATCAATTTGCGAAAAGGCGATCAGATGGTGCTCGGCTAATACCGAGATAATAGGGAAACTGGTGCAAATCCAGTGCTGTCCCCGCAACTGTAAGTGATGAGTTTTATATCCAATGCCACTGAATTTATTTGGGAAGGCGGTATAAAATGAAGAACCACAAGTCAGGAAACCTGCCATCGCACGTCGATCCTGAGTGCCGGGAATAGCGCAACAATGGGCGGTACAACCGTAACGACGACTATTTTTATCGTTGTGCGGTTGGACATAGATCTCCAACCCACAGTTTTGTATTGGAGATATCTATCATGATTGAAACACTTTTCATTTTATCCTCGCTCATTCAAGACGATGCTGCTGAGGAAATCACTGTTACCGCCCTACGCACACCTATTGAGTTGAGTAAATCCACCTCAAAAGTCACCGTTATTACAAAAGCTGATATTGAAAAGGCTCAGTATCAAACTGTCGCTGATATTCTAAAATCAGTGGCAGGCCTTTCTGTTTCACGCGCTGGATCTGTTGGCGGACAAACACAAATTCGACCTAGAGGCGCGGAAGCCAATCATCTTCTTGTCATGATTGATGGTGTAGAAATGAATGACCCGGCTGCAGGCGATGAGGTCCAATGGGAATTATTTTCAGCCCTCTCAATTGAACGCATCGAAATCATTAAAAGCCCCGTCAGTGCCAGCTGGGGCAGTGATGCGCTCGCTGGTGTGGTGAATATTATCACAACGTCAGGCGAGCAATCTGGGATTAGCCTTGCCGCAGAATATGGTAGCTTTGACACCAAAGCTTTACGGGCCTCCCTGACGCAATCTTCTGAGCGTATCTCTGTTCAAGGGTCACTTTCCTATAAAAAATCAGAGGGGATCAATGTGTCTCGTCAAGGCGGTGAAACAGATGGCTATGAAGATTTTACAGCCTCTTTAAAAGCAACTGTGCAGCTTGCTGAAGCAACAACGCTCATCACCTCTCTTCGTCATTCATCCAGTGAAAATGCCTTTGACGGCACTGATTTCCTTACTGGGTTTCCTGCGGACGGCGATCTTATTACTGAATCGGCAAAAACATATTTTTCAGCAAAAGTTGATCATCAAATGAATGATGACCTATTCATCACAGCTAAGCTGGGCTATAGCGATACACAGATTGACAATTATTCGGCAGGCTCAGACAATGGGACAACAGGCTCAAATCGTTTTTCTGTAAGCTTTGACACACGCTATCAAGTCAGCGATTGGCAAGTATTAACCCTTGCTCTAGATCATGAAAAAACTGACTTCACGCAGACAGGGGATGCAAGCCCGTGGGGGGATCCAAATCAAGATCAATCCGTAAAGGTAACAGGCTTAACAGCAGACACTCTCCTGACCCCGACTGACGCCTTCACACTTGCCCTGTCTTTGCGAAAAGATTGGCACTCAGATTTTGATGATTTTACTAGTTGGCGTGCTGGTCTGAGTTATAGTTTATCAAATCAAACTCGTTTCTTTTCAAGCATCTCGCGCGGTCAAAAAGCACCCACCTTTCTAGAGAGATTTGGTTTTTTCCCAGATCAATTTATCGGGAATCCAACCTTATCTCCTGAAGAGTCTATTACTTTTGAGGCTGGCATTGAGCACGCATTTACTGAGGCAGTTTCAGCGTCTGTTACAGCTTATACATCAGATTTGAAAAATGAAATTAATGGCTTCGCTTTCGATACAACCTCTTTCTTATATACCGCCGTCAATAAAGATGAAGAAAGTAAACGCAAGGGATTTGAATTTACTCTTGACTGGCAGCTCTCTGAAACTACCTCCTTTACAGGAAGCTATACCTATACTGACGCAACTGAAACAGATAGTTTTGGCACTCGTTCTCAAGAGTTAAGACGGCCAAAACATACAGCGACATTTGGGCTGACAACATCCCCGATGGATCATCTCGACCTGACAATATCTGGTGTCTATACTGGCAAAGCAACAGATCTCTTCTTCCCGCCGTGGCCTAATCCTAGCGAACGTGTCTCTGTCGGCGACTATCTTCTTTTACGGGTGGCTAGTACCTATCAATTGAACGATTCAATTGCTTTATTCGGCCGTTTGGAGAATGCTCTAGATGCAGAGTATGAAGATATCTATGGATTTTCTACGCCTGGCTTTGCTGCCTACGGGGGTGTGAAAATCACTTTCTAAATCGTTGGCCTTAAGAAAGGATGCAGGCGTGCGAATAATTTCTCTCCTACCTAGTGCAACAGAAATGATTGCTGATTTGGGACTGGCAGACAGTCTGGTTGGAATTTCGCATGCCTGTGACTATCCTGCAGAGATAAAACACTTACCTCGCGTTACCTCCTGCAATGTTCCAAAAGACGCCTCTTCTATCGAAATTGATCATTTTGTTCGATCAGAATTACAAAATCAAAATGCTCTCTATATCCTAGACATCGACCAGATAAGGTCTCTCAATCCGGACCTTATCATCTCTCAAGCCCTGTGCGACGTCTGTGCTGTTGATGGGCGCGATGTAGAAAAAGCACTGAGTAATTTACCTGAGCATGTCCAGCTCATCAATTTTGAACCTTTCACGCTTGATGATGTCTTAAATACTTTGCTCATACTGGGCGAGGCGACCGCTCGTGAGGATTTGGCGAAAAATTTATATGAGGACTGCCAGGCTCGTATCCAAAAGGTGAGAGAGCGTCAACACGGCGCGCGACCCTCTATGGTTCTATTAGATTGGGTCGACCCCCCTTTTATCAGCGGGCACTGGATGAGAGATCTCATACAATTTGCGGGCGCTGACAGTTGTTTTGATCTTAATGAAAAACCATCTTTCTCCTGTGATTGGGATGCTCTCATTCAAGCAAAGCCAGATCATCTCGCAATCGCTTGCTGCGGATTCGATATGAAGCGAACTCTGAATGAAATTCTAACATCAAATGTATATTTCCAGTTGGATATTTTAAATTCCAACGGCACGAAAATTCATCTTTTTGATGGCAATCAATTATTCTCAAGGGCCAGTTTGCGCCTTGTAGACAGCCTTGAATTATTGGCGCATTCTCTTTTCCCAAAAAGGCACCCTTTCACTCTACCGCGAGGGGTTGATATTCCTGTAGGGCAGTTACCATGGCAAAAATAAGTAAGACCATCATTCCGACTCTGTTCGCTACTCTTTCCAGCCTCGCGATGCCAGAAGACGTGAAGCCAAAAGGCGTGAAACCAACACGGATTGTATCTCTTGATTATTGTGCCGACCAATATGTGCTCGGCCTTGCAGAGCGCTCTCAAATTGCTGCTGTCTCTATGGAAGCCTCACTCTCGCACTCTTATTATAAGGATAAAGTCGAGTCGATCCGTCAAATCAGGCCCTCAACGGACCTCATTCTATCTCTCAATCCTGATCTAGTGGTGAAAAGCTGGGCTGGTGACCGCAACCTATCGATCAGCCTCGCCAAGTTGAATGTCCCTCTTCTTGAAATCTCTATGTCGGAAGATCAAGCTTCACAGAAAAAGACCATCTATGATATTTCCAAACAAAAAATATCCATGATAGCTGGTCGGTTCGGCCATCATGAAAAAGCCGCTCAATTGCTCACAAATATTGAAAACGACTTTAAAGCGTTGAAAGCCTTTAAACCAGTAAAAGGCCAAGCCCTTTATTTAACACCTGGCGCCTTTTCTACTGGCGATAAGACATTGATGAATGAGATTATTAAGCTTGCTGGTTTTCAAAACTATATGTCCCAGCTGGGATATACAGGGTGGCAACCAATTCCTTTAGAACGCATGGTTGAAAAGGCCCCCGACATTATGATCACTGGATTTTACGATGTGGCTTCTGCAGTAAATTTCAATTGGGGCATTGCCCGGCATGATTTTTTTGAAAAGAAACTCAATGCCGTGACAAGAATTGACATTCCTGGCAGTTATTTATCTTGCAGTGGTCTCTTTGCCATACCCGCAGCCAAATACCTTCGTGATCAGTATAACCAAAAGGAAGATCAATGACCCGCCTGCATATTATTAGTGGTTTACTCTTGCTCATCATGGCACTTTTTTCGCTTCAATTTGGCGCCGTTGACCTTTCGTTTGTAGACCTTGCTTCGGCTCTCACAGGAAAGGCAGAAGAGACGACTGCCCTGATCATATTTGAGCTTAGAATTCCGCGTCTTTTGCTGGCACTCTTTGTAGGTGCAGGGCTCGGTATTTCAGGAGCCGCTCTACAGGGGTTGCTGAGAAACCCCTTGGCTGACCCTGGTGTTCTTGGCATATCTGCTGCTAGCAGCATGGGGGCGGTCTTGGCCATCCATTACGGCCTAACAAGCCTGTTTTCTTATGCGTTGCCTCTTGCAGCTATGCTCTCCGGTTTTTTGGCGACCGCTGCTTTATTCTTTATCACTCGAAGAGAAGCCAGTCATTTAACAATCATCTTACTCGGGGTCGCTATCTCTAGCCTTTGCGGCGCGATGACCTCTTTACTTATTAGCTTTGCTCCTTCGCCTGTAAGTATGCAAGAGATGGTGATGTGGATGCTTGGATCACTAGAAAACCGCTCCCTTACAGATGTTTATCTAGCAGGTCCTTTCATACTCATCGGGATGATAATGATCTTCTGGCAACGCAGACCTCTCACCAGTTTAACTCTCGGAGAAGATGTTGCTAAATCAATGGGCGTTGATACAGAAAAAACAGCTTTGATGATCATTTTGGGAAGCGCCTTAATTGTAGGAGCAGGAGTGGCCGTATCCGGTATTATTGGGTTTATTGGACTAATCACCCCGCATATTGCGAGGCCCTTTGTGCAGCACGATCCAGGCAAAACTCTGATCCCCAGCGCCCTTATTGGAGCTTTACTTCTTGGCTTTGCAGATATTCTTGTCAGGCTGCCTGGCTTTTATTCTGAGCTACGGATTGGCGTAGTTACAGCCTTCATTGGAGCCCCCTTCTTTTTGTGGGTTATCTTTAAGACAAGGCGGGAGATGCGCTGATGATTACTGTTCAAAACTTGTCAGTTTCTGTAAACAATACAGTCTTGCTGAAAAATATTTCATTGGAGATCCCTGCTGGCAAACTCATCGCTTTAGTTGGTCCTAACGGTGCTGGTAAAACATCTCTTATGAAAACATTGATTGGACTTCATGACTTTGAGGGTACCATCAAGATAAATTCCGTGCCTTTGGACGCCGTTGATCCAGAGCACAGAGCAAAAAAAATAGCCTATATGCCTCAGGGCACAACAATACACTGGCCTATGACAGTGGAAAATATTGTGGCCTTGGGTCGATACCCCCATGGAATGACTGAACAAAAAGATAAATCTATTATAACAGATGCCCTCGAAACAGTAGGCATCACAGCTCTGAAAGACAGAATTGTCACAACCCTTTCTGGAGGGGAAAGAGCCCTCACTCTGCTGGCGCGCACTTTGGCGACAAAAGCCGACTGCTTGTTAATTGATGAACCTACTGCCAGCTTAGATCCACGACACCAGTTGGATGTTATGGCTGTTTTTCGCAGACTAACCGATCAAGGTAAGACCATCATCGTTATCTTACATGATTTACACCTTGCACAAAGATTTGCTGATCGTTTAATTCTTCTTGATCAAGGGCGGCTTATTTCAAGCGGACCAGCTTCTAAAGCTTTATCTGCTCATAATTTAAAACAAGTTTATGGTTTAATTGAAGGCACTGATGGTTTTGAAGCTGTTGACAGCTAAGGTTCCCTGCTCCATCATTCTATTAGTTAAGGGAGTGGTGCATGAAAAAATTTCTCATAGGTTTATCCGTCGTTCTTCTTCTATTAGTAGGAGCAGGACTTGTCTTTGCGCCGACCATTAAAGGGCCTGGAATTCTTCATGTGCTTGGCTTTGGCGGCGATCCAGTGTCTAACGAAGAAGCGACGCGCAGTTTAAAAGTCCCAGAAGGAATGAAAGTCCATGTCTTTGCGAGTGCCATCCCCTATGCGCGCGTTATGCGGATTACCACTCGGGGGGACATGCTGGTAAGCTCTACGCGAGAAGGTACCATTACGCTTCTCCATAAGGACAGCAATAATGACGGTCAAAGTGATGGCCGAGAAACATTACTCTCTGGTCTTGATACACCGCATGGTATTACCCTAAAAGATAACTGGCTTTATGTTTCAGAAGTTACCCAAATCCGGCGGTTCCCCTTTGATGCTACACAGCGTAAAATCACTGGGGATCCTCAACTTATCCTCAAAGGTCTTCCAGAAGGTGGTAATCACAGAACCAGGACGATAGATTTTGGACCCGATGGCAGATTATATATCTCAATTGGATCAAGCTGCAATGTCTGTGAGGAAGAAAATCCTTTTAGAGCCACCATTCTCTCTACGGATGCCGTCGGCAAGGATGTAAAAATTTTTGCGACCGGTCTTAGAAATTCAGTAGGGTTTGATTGGAAAAAGCAAGGATTTGGATTTGATCGTCTTTTTGCCACAGATAATGGTCGCGACCTCCTTGGTGATCAAACACCTAACTGTGAATTAAACATCGTTCAAGAGGGTTTAGATTATGGCTGGCCTTATGCCTATGACAATGGGGTCCCTGATCCTGATGGAGGTGCCAATTATCAAGAAAAAGCTGCAAATTCCATTCATCCTTACCATGGCTTTGGCGCTCATAGAGCCCCACTCGGCATAAGGTTTCTAGACGCGAATACCACACGAGAGGATTATAAAGATGTTGCCCTTGTTGCATTGCATGGCTCTTGGAATAGCAGTAAATTAGTCGGCTATAAGGTGGTGAGCTTGCATATCAATGATCAGGGGGATCTTGAAGAGCGAGATTTCATGACTGGCTTCTTAAACAGGGATGACACTGTCATAGGGCGCCCTGTAGAAATTATCCAAGACGCTGAGGGCCGAATATACATCTCAGACGACTTTGCGGGAAAAGTATACAGTGTGAGCTGGGGAGACCTGACGCCTAAAACATCGCCTGTAGCCGATAAAAAGTCTGCCGCAGCGCAACCACAAGCCCTCCCCGATAGTAATGATCCTCTCAAAGATATAGCGCCTGAAGAACTCTCGAGAGCACAGCAGGCAGGGATGATTACATTCATTGCGAATAATTGTGCAGCTTGTCATGTTCAATCAGCGGCAGCAGCAGGTCAATATAAGCCTTTAAAAGATTTGAAGAAAAAATACTCGATCGACATGCTTTCATTTTTCTTGAAAAATCCACCAAGCCCTATGCCTCCCCCTAATGTAGATGCTGCAGGGCGACGGGACCTGGCAATCTATCTTCTCTCAATTTCAGGGGAAGGGGAGTAAGCGAATTTCTTATGAAGAACATGCAAGCCGCTTAGGCAGTCCCGAGCTTTCCGACGAAAGGAAGCTCCCGGTAGCGGAAACCAATGTCCATACCATAGCCAATAACAAAAACATTCGGACATTCAAAACCAATATACTCTGGTCGAGTAGCAGTTTCTTTGCCGTTAGATTTATCTAGCAGGACAACAGATGTCACTTGATCAGCCCCAAGACGGTAAAAATGGTCTTTTGCTTTTTGTAGAGTACGCCCTGTATCAAAGATATCGTCAATGATCAAAACATGACGCCCGGTTACAGGACGGTTACTAGCGGCGATTAAATCGACAGTCCCCGCCTGCGAGTTTCGTTGCATATGTATGAAATCCATTTCCAACACAACACCCCGACTGGACAAAGCCCGAACAAGATCGGCACCGAACATAACGGCCCCATTCATAATAACTTGAGCCAAAGGCTCTTCATCATCGTCCATCCATTTAGAGAGAAGCGTTGCCAATTCTTCAACGCGCTCAACAATTTCACCTGCTGTAAATAAAGGCTCTACACCTTCATGGGCATTTTTCGCCCGCCCCCAATCAAAGAATGGATCCATCCTCTTATGATCCTCCTTGATCACCGAACAAAGGTTTTACAGCCAAACTATTCGCATTATCAGGCACTGGCCACGGCGAAATAGTCTCATACTCCATCCGTCCACCACGGGATAGAATT
The DNA here is from genome assembly GCF_031598375.1 of Temperatibacter marinus. Taxonomy (NCBI): domain Bacteria; kingdom Pseudomonadati; phylum Pseudomonadota; class Alphaproteobacteria; order Kordiimonadales; family Temperatibacteraceae; genus Temperatibacter; species Temperatibacter marinus. The sequence continues at coordinate 1,404,355 of NZ_CP123872.1, read as the reverse complement.
CTCCCTTCGCCTTTCACTTCAAAACGCCATGATTTTATCACCACTCTATTCAAGTCTCTGACTTGCGCTTCGAAGGCAGGGACAGTGATAGCATAGTCCCCATTGTTCTGAATGCGGCCTGTGATCTTTAGAAAGCTTTGACCGTCTCGCTCTACATATTCAGTTTGGGGATCTTCAACGAATAAACCTTGTTGAACATCTGAGGGTTTCGGCGACAGGGTCAAACCGTCCTTTGCCAATTCATCTTTTAACTGCTCTTCAAGAGCTGTGGTATCCCCGCCAGAATCCATTTTATCATAAATCACTTTAGAGGCTGGCCACCAAGCCATAATCGTCTCACGCGGCACAAAGAAAAAGCCTGCGACGCCGACAACCCACGCCAGAAGCATAGTCCATATGAAGAAATTTTTTACGATTGATTTGCGGCGTGCGACTTTTCGTTCATATTCTTTCTTTTGGCGCATACGATGCTGCATAATTGGATCATCATCCTCACCGCCAAGATATTTCTCCATAAGTTCATCAGTCGATAAGCTAGGCCCTTCTTCACCCGACGCCTCGTCTAGAACACTGACATCAAATTCAGCGTTCGCATCTTCTGTATGTTCGTTCGCCCCTTCAAGAAGAGCACCCAAATCACTTTGTTGATCGTTGCTTGATTGTTCGGTGACAGCTTCTGAGTAAGGAGGATCTTCTACAGTGTCTTCAACACCAGCTTCAGCCAGCATCGCCTGCCGAATGGCTTCTGTTTGTGCACGTGCCTGATCAGCAGGCATGGCAGGCGGCATGGGATTTGACGCTGGGCGCGCTGTCCGTTGTAAAGCAGCTTGAGGATGATCCAATTCTGAAGGCTGAGCTGGTCTGGGCTGAGGAGGGCTCTGAGGCATAGCAGGACGCTGCGCTTGGCGTGGCGGCGTAGCAGGCTTAATATCTTTAAGCGTCGCATGCCACACGTGAGCACAACTAGCGCATCGAACTTTTCGACCCTCGGCAGTAATAGCACCCTCGGGTACTTTAAAACTGGTCTTGCATGACGGACATGCCAAAATCATAAAAGTCACCCCATTACTCTAAAATATTTTTCTCAATTCATATCCTAGTAAAGATCATTAACTAAACACATCAATAACTTAATACTAAGTTATGATAGCACAAATGTGCAAGCTAATCCTGCTTTATTTTTGTGTGGAAGCTGTTTATGCTGACAAGCAATTACGGTTTAAGCAGTCATAAACACTGAAATAAATATTTCTACCTTATGATTTTAGCTTTTTTATAGGGGAACTCAGCGTGATAAGCTTTGAAAATGTTGGCCTGAGATACGGAATGGGGAAAGAGGTCCTAAAAGATGTGAGTTTCACGCTCAAGCCAGGGTCTCTTCATTTCTTGACGGGACCCAGCGGCGCAGGAAAAACCTCTTTGTTAAAACTCCTCTATCTGGCCAAGCGTCAATCTCGAGGATTGATTTCAATCCTTGGTAAAGACCTCTCTGCTCTTGACCGGTCTGAACTGCCTCGCATGAGACGACGCATTGGTGTCGTATTTCAAGATTTTCGCCTGTTTGATCATTTATCAGCCTTTGATAATGTTGCTCTTCCCCTACAAATCAAAGGCGCCAAGAAATCTCAAGTGGCCGACTATGTAGGAGAACTTCTTAACTGGGTTGGTCTACAGGACCGCATGCACGCAAAACCGGCAACGCTCTCTGGTGGTGAAAAGCAGCGGGTTGCCATTGCACGCGCTGTCATTAATAAGCCAGATCTATTGTTGGCAGACGAACCGACGGGTAATGTGGATCCCGAGATGGCCATGCGGCTCATGCATCTTTTTGAGGAGTTAAATAAGCTTGGAACGACCATTGTCATCGCCACCCATGATATGGGAATCGTTAAAGAAATAGGTGCTCCAACGCTGCGTCTTGATGACGGTAATCTCACCATATTACCAGGCACCAAAGGGCCTTACATTAAGACCAGCCAACCAGCATGGAAGAGGACATAATATGTTTGGGCCTGCTTATGATTTCTTACCAAACAAGCACCGCGGCGAAGGCCTATTGCCATGGGTAATTGCCGTGATGATTTTTCTCTGCGCACTCTGCCTTGTGCTCGGTGTTGCCATCGGACGAGGCCTGGAAGGATGGTCCAGCAATCTAGCAACGCATATGTCCGTTCAAATTGTGGAGGCCGATCAACGTATCCGAGCCCGCGATACAGACGAAGCCCTGCGGATTGTTCGTGCAACCCCTGGGGTGATCTCCGCTGATGTTTTGGCAGAGAGTGAAACAATGGCCCTTATTAAACCATGGCTAGGTGACATTCCTGCCGAAGCAGACCTACCGATCCCGACAATGATTGACATTAAACTACAGTCTACAGACACAGCAGTCATTGCTAGCATAAAAGATAAACTGCAGGCTGGCGTAACATCCGCACGAGTTGATGATCACCAGGAATGGATGGGCCGCATACTTGATCTGGCTGATTTGGCACGATTGCTCTTATCTTCAACTGCTGCTCTTGTTATTTTATGTACCATTGCCATTGTCATCTTTGGGTGCCGAACAGGGCTCGCTACTCATAAAAAAAATATTGAAATCATGCATATGATAGGGGCTGAAGATCATATCATTGCACGGACATTTGAACGCAAATATTGGCGCCATGGTTTTCTAGGGGGCTTGATCGGTGTTGCTTTCGCGTCACTGGGGCTCTATGGCTTAAGCGTCTTAGCCAGCCGTTTAGGAGAAGGACTTATGAATAGTATCGCTCCGAGTGATAGTGATTACTATATTTTATTAATACTACCCCTTGTCTCCAGCATCATTACCATGGTTACTGCTGGAAGTACCGTCCGCAGTGCGTTAAAGAAAATGATGTAGGTTTTCCCATGAAACTCTTCCTTGCCCTACTTAAAATGCCTTGTTACGCCTGTGTCATATGGGCGCTTGGCTTTGGACTTTATGTCTTAAATATTCCTTTCGATAGCGATCAATCTTCTTCCCAGCCCGCAGACGCTATCGTGGTGTTCACGGGTGATTCAAATCGATTAAAAACGGGGGTTGCCTTACTGACGGCTAAACAAGGAAACCGCCTCCTTTTCTCAGGTGTGAACACGGCCGTAACCCCACAAACCTTGATTAGCCTTACTGAGGCTGACCCAGCCTTGTTTGAATGTTGTATTGATCTTGGGTTTGAAGCTGAGAATACTCTCGGAAATGCACTTGAGACAAAAAAATGGCGAGAAAAAAATAATTTTAGCACCCTGTATTTGGTCACTTCTGATTACCATTTACCCCGAGCAATGCTGCTGATGAAAAAAATCGATCCAAGCGGAGCATATAAACCCTATCCCGCAGAATCAGACGCGCCCCTTGGTTATTTTGTTAGAGAATATAATAAATATCTGATCACACTTCTCCAAAATAGTAGTACACTTGCGTCAACCCACCCTTCTGATCTTTCAAAAAAGATCAGTGATCAGCGTATATAAAAGAAGCTTTCTATGAAACGTTTTTCACCTATCATTCTCATCATTCTCGCGATGGCTATTATTTATACAGGCGTTCGTTCTACCGTCATCACCAATGCAGAGAGAAGCCTAAGAACTGCTGTTCGTTCTCTTGAGGACCAAGGGTATACATTTCGCTTCGACAAATTAGAACAAGGAGGCTTCCCCTATAGAATTGCGTTAACATTTACTGATGTCTCGCTCACGGACACATCTAATACTATAGAGGGCACTGCTGATGAAATTGTGCTAATCTCTCATATCTGGACACCCAATCATTGGCTGCTCAACGTCAAGGGTCTGAGCTTGGACCTGCTGGACCGGGGAATCTCACTTTCGGATGATTTTGTGGCTATCAGCCATAAAGTATACGATGATGGACGTACGGTTATCGTTGCCGACAGTCAAGAAGCTGGCGATTTTATTCTTAAGAGGGCCCCTGGCCTCACTCAATCAATGACAGCGGAAAATTGGGTATTCTCTACTGTTTTACCGGCGAAAAGACAAGCTAGTGACAACCTATACGAAGCAACAATTGCTGACTTTAGACTTCAAGTTGCAGGTGGTGAAATTGGTGACGGCAAAGCACCCCACGAATATATTGCTGGGTTAGAGATAACGGGCAGTCTTACGGGCGAAGGTCTAACCCGCTGGCAAGAAAAACAAGCCGTCCAATGGTCCAGCAACGGTGGCCTAATCGATGTAAAAACTTTTAATATTTTAGTGGGCCGAAAGGGACCCAATCAAGCTGCCCTAGGCACAAGTGGCACGCTTTCTGTAGATGCCCAAACAAACCTTCTTGGAACTTTTTCTGTAAAAGCTCAAAATATGAGTTACTGGTCAAAGATATTTGAGAGTTCAAACCTATTCCCTCGTAGAGGCAGTCTGGCACACATCCAAAGTTTGCCTGAAAAAACTGAAATTGGCATCATGATGCAAGGCGGAGCGGTCTTGATAGCGAACAGGCAAGTGGCCCTGACAGATCGTTTGTTTGACTAAGAAACGTCGATAAAGTCTGCCAACGTCTCGGGCTGATATTCGGCACAATATCGGTCATAGGCACGCACCCATATATCCTCAAATACTGTGAGAGGACGCGAGTCATCAACTGCTATTTTACGGTCGGCGTACCGCTCACGAGCCAGTGTCTGATCCACCCTTAAAAATATCTTATAATCAATGAGATCAACGAGCGATTGTTTATACAAAAAGACACCTTCAATGATGGTTATGGTGAAACAGTCTTTAGACGCTTCAAGGGCATCTGCCACTTTATTATAGTGAATACTATTGTCATAGTAAGCTTCAAAAAGGCTTTCGGAAAAGGCACCCTTTGCATAAGCGTCATAGACTATTTTTTGCTGCGCTAAATTGTTGAAGTCGTCAATATGAAGAAGGTTGACGCTCTTCCCTGTTTCTATCAATATTTGCTGGAGCTTTAAGGCATAAGTGGTTTTCCCAGCACAGTCCAATCCATTGACCCCGATCACATAGGGGGCACTCTGGTTTTGGAGAATGGTGTTCCTATCAATCATTAGCCTTCAAGTTGAGTAAAGTCGGCAACCTTATTCACATTTGCGACAAAGGAAGCAAGCAATGCCAGCCTATTCTGCCGCTCAGAATCTACCTCACTATTGACCATGACATCTTCAAAGAATTGATCAATCGGACCGCGAAGCGATGCTAAGGCCGACATAACAGCTGCATAGTCTTCAGAGTCTAAAGAGGATGCCACCGGCGTTGCTGCCGCTTCCAAAGCGTCATAAAGCGCGGCTTCAGCCTCAGTTGTGCCTTGACCTGCAAGGCCGTTTTCTGCTGCAGCTTTTTTCAGGATATTATTCGCCCTTTTATATCCGGCCACCAAATTAGAGCCGTCTTCGGTAGCTAAAAATGATTGCAACGCATTCACACGATTCAGAATGTCCACAAGATCATCGCCCCCGAGAGCAGCAACAGCATCGATGACATCAAAGCGAACGCCCTTTTCTTTCTGCTGAACTTTAAGACGATCCATGAAAAAGGCCAGAAGATCATCAAGCGGTGCAAGATCACAAGAAAACTCACATTTCACGGCTTCAAAACTAGGCGCGAGATTTAAACGAATATCATTCTCTGTAATCAACCGAATAACCCCAAGAGCAGCACGGCGGAGGGCATAAGGATCTTTCGACCCTGTTGGCTTTTGTTCTATGCCAAAGAATCCGACAAGTGTATCAAGCTTCTCTGCCAAAGCGACCGCAATAGAAACCGGAGCACTAGGGCAGTCATCGCTTGGACCTGCTGGTGCATAATGATCGCGCAGTGCATCTGCAACGGCTTCACTTTCTCCTTGTTTCTGAGCATAATATCGTCCCATGACCCCCTGCACTTCTGGAAATTCGTAAACCATATTTGAGGTCAGATCCGCTTTAGAAAGTTCTGCGGCCCGGACAGCGTCTGATGCGTCTGCACCGCACCTCTCAGCGAGTGAGCTTGCGACAGCTTTCATCCGCTCCACACGCTCATGCACAGTGCCAAGGTCAATATGAAAAATAATTTCTTTCAAGGCGGGAAGTAAATCGTCTAAACGCCCTTTCAAGTCTTGCTCCCAGAAGAATTTTGCGTCTGCAAGACGGGCGGCAATGACACGAGCATTGCCCTCTGCAATAGCAGTGCCCCCGTCTGTCGCTTCTAAGTTAGAAATGGTGATAAAATGCGGGGCAAGTTGACCCTTCATATCTCTAAGAACAAAGTATTTTTGATCTTTTTTCATGGTTAAGATCAAAACTTCTTCAGGCACGTCCAAAAAGGCGGGATCAAAACTACCCATCAAAGGCACAGGCCATTCTACCAGACCTGAGACTTCTTGTAAGAGGCCTTTGTCTTCTACCCATGTCAGTCCCGTGTCGCTTGCAAGGCTTTCTGCGGCCTCTGCAATCATCGCGGCACGATCCGATGGGCGCAGCATCACTTTATGAGCCAGTAATTTAGCTTCATAGTCAGCAAAGTCGGCAACGTCAAACCATTCAGGCGCAAGGAAGCGGTGGCCGAAAGTTTTGGTCGATGACGTTAGCTCGTCAAGCGAAAGTTCAACAGCTGTCCCTCCGTATAAACAGAGAATATTTTGTAACGGCCTAACCCAGCGCAAGTTTCCGGCACCCCATCGCTGTGACTTAGGCCAAGGAAAATTCCTGATTATTTTTGTCAAGGCCGCTGCAATAACTTCTGTGGTTTGCACACCTTTTTTCTCAATAATGGCAAAAAGAAATTCACGGCCTTTGACCTCGCGGATTTCACAATCGTCGCGAGTAACACCCGCACCGCGCAAGAAGCCTTCAACAGCTTTTTCCGGGGCTGCTGTCGCTGGGCCTTTTCTCTCTTCACGAGTATCCGGTGTTTGCGCCGGTAAGTCTCTAACCACCAAAGTTAGACGACGGGGGGTTGTAAAGGCATCCATAGCTCCAAAAGTGAGGCCTGCTGCTTTCAATTCATCTGCCATAAGACGTCTAAAGTCTTCTCCAGCTTTCTGTTGCATACGCGCTGGAATTTCTTCAGAAAAGAGTTCTATGAGTAATTCTTGTGTCATTATTCTTCTCCCCATCCATTCTTTTTCAGATAGGCAGCACAGCAGCCTTTTGCTAAATCTCTGACACGCCCGATATAGGCTTGACGCTCCGTCACAGAAATGACACCCCGTGCATCCAACAAGTTAAAAGTATGCGAGGCTTTAATACACTGCTCATAAGCTGGCAGCGGCAGATCGGCCTCAATCAACTTAGAACATTCTTCTTGGGCATTTTTAAAAGCGGCAAATAAAAAGTCAGTATTCGCATGATCAAAATTATAGGCGGACTGCTGTTGCTCGTTCGCGAGATAAATATCTCCGTATGTAGTTCCGGAACCGTTATAATCTAGATCATAGACATTATCCACACCTTGTACAAACATGCATAGGCGCTCTAATCCATAGGTAAGTTCTCCAGATACAGGTTTGCAGTCAAAGCCTCCAACTTGCTGGAAGTAAGTAAATTGCGAGACTTCCATCCCGTCACACCATACTTCCCATCCAAGTCCCCAAGCCCCAAGGGTAGGACTTTCCCAGTCATCTTCTACAAATCGAATATCATGAACAAGCGGATCGATGCCAATGGCTTTCAAAGAGCCCAAGTATAGATCTTGAATGTCTTTTGGGCTTGGTTTTAAAATGACCTGAAACTGATAATAATGCTGCAACCGCATAGGATTTTCGCCGTATCGCCCATCGGTAGGACGGCGGCTAGGCTGTACATAGGCTGCATTCCAATCATCAGGCCCTAAGGCCCGCAAAGTTGTGGCAGGATGAAAAGTTCCAGCGCCCATTTCCATATCATAAGGTTGCAAGATATTACAGCCATACTCTGCCCAATAGTTTTGAAGCGTGAGGATCAATTTCTGAAATGGCATATCGCTTTTCTTATACGTAGACATCTGTCTCTCTTTAATTCTTTAAATGATTTATTTTGTAATAATGATTGGCGCACCATCTGTCACTACAAAAGTATGTTCAAACTGAGCCCCAAGCCCACCTTTATCCAAATGAAGGGTCCAGCCGTCTAAATCTTCCACATAATCACGACTATGCGTTGTCAAAAAAGGCTCTACTGTGATGACTTGGCCTTTTTGGAGTTTCTTTCTAAGGCCCCTCTTATAGACATTGGGAATTGTTGGTTCTTCATGAATAAAGCCCCCAACACCGTGTCCCGTTAGACCTTCAATGATTTTATACCCACCTTTGCTTGCGACTTTTTCCACAGCCTTGCCTACCGCATTGATCGGTTGCCCAGCTTTAGCAGCCATCATCCCTTTAAACTGCGCTTCTTTCGTTGCGGCTAAAAGTTTTGCCTGCTCCTCTGAAGCTTGACCGACAACGCGACTGGCTCCTAAATCGCCGAAATACCCATCCTTCATGCCAGAAACATCAATATTGATCATCTCTCCTTCAACCAGAGGTCTCTCATCTGGGATTCCATGAGCAACAGCGGTTCCTACGGAAATGCATGTCTGACCTGGAAAATCATATGCCAAGATCGGGGCAGAAACACCGCCAGCTTCTTCAAACATTTTTGCGGCAATCGCATCAAGTTCAAGCGGGGTGATCCCTGGGCGCACGGCATCCAGCATCCGATGCAAAATATCTCTGCAGAGATGGCCAATTACAAATAACTTTTCAAGCTGATCATCATTTTCAATAATCATAATTATATCCCTATATTTCGTGCTTCGTTCATAGGGTACAGGCCGAAAAAGGTCAAGGAATGCTTGAGGCAAAGCTTAGGCTTGCTTATAAGAACCCCATGATAGATTCGTTTAAACAATTGCAACAACTGCACCCTTGGCCAGATGTTTCTGGCCTGTCTGCGCATAACTTTACTCTGGGCGGTGGTGGACGAGAAGTGATTGAGCGGGAAATCGAAAAAATTAGACGGACAAAACACGGAACTGAGCCTATTTTTATGGTAGAAATTGGCTGCTTCATGTGTGCCTCAACCCGTCGTTGGCTGGCAAAATTTGATACCCTCCATATCGTAGGCGTAGACCCTTGGCCAGAGTCATTGAAAGAACAAGTCAAAAAATATGTGGACAGACCATTATTAAACCGACTGTATCCGCACGCAGAAGATCAGACTCGATTTGTTGAAGATATCCGAAATCAAGGCCCGAAAGAGACAGGCCTCGCGAACATCCAAGCTTATCAGGATCGTTTTATTCCCGTCCAAGGTTATTCCCCTGATGCCCTCAAGGGCATCGCAGATACAGGCTTTGTCCCTGACCTGGTCTATATTGACGGTGCGAAACAGCCAGAAGACCTAGAAGGCTGTTATGAGCACTGGCCGACTGCAAAAATTACTGGAGATGACTGGCACTGGGGACGCAACTATGGCTATCCCATGCGCAAAATTGTCAAAAAATTCGCTCTGAAAAATGATTTTGGCATAGAAGCAAATTGGGCGACATGGGTACTTCACAAAGACCAAGACAGTAGCCTGTTGATCCAAGCAGCTCATCGCTCAGACCTCTTCAAACTTCAGGCCCTTGCAACTCGTTGTCACAAAAACATCGATTTTGAAGAAAAGCTTGGCCGTCTTCTCGTGATCTATGACGAAACAAACTTGATTGCAGCAGGATCCGTTGCCCACTCATCCATAGAAATGACTCTCATCGATCCTCTTTTTGAATCCCGTGCTGCCCCCCTTCTTCTCACTGCTTTGCACGCGACTATACAATCTTGACCCCGCAAAGGTCGCAGAAAAAGAGCATGAAAGGGTCTGTCAAAAGTCTTGATTGAGGCTGCTTCTTTTCAAAATGAAATGCTTCCTTTAAATTTACCGTTTTAATTCGTCTATTTACACCTTTCCCTTCAGAACTATTTTAATAAGTGGTCCCTGTCAGAAAGACGAGTATGAGCCTTATGAATATCAGTTTATCCCATAAGCCAGAAATCTTTGATTTTTCTCGGAAAGATCTTTCAAAATTTGAAGATGGATTAGAACTTTTTGATTGGTGGCACAAAGCCCGAGAAAGTAATCCATATCCCTCTCGTGATCAATTCAGTCCTTTTAAGTTCGCTGCCTGTTTACCCAATATATACATTCTAGATGTGGCACCTGATATTATGGACTTTACAGTAAGGCTAGTCGGCACCAAGGTCAGTGAAAATTATGGATCCGATGCTACTGGACTAAATCTCAAGGTGATCCCTAATCAGGAAAAGGTCATTGAACGGTTAAGTTCTATTGTAAAAAGCGGTGCCCCTGCTGTAATCTTTGACCATCCTCTTTATTGGTCAGAGCTCAATTACAAAAAATTCGATATCCTCCACCTTCCTCTCGGTGACAGCCAAGAGAAACCGACAATGATCATGTCAGTCTTACAATTCAAATATTAGTTAGAAGAAGCTGTAAGGATCAATATCTATCTTAATCTTCACGCCTTTAACTGTGCCTATCGCTGCAATCCATTCTTTTACCAATGGCTGAACGGCTGTCTTCTTAGAGGCATGCAAAAGCAATCTGTACCGAAAATGGCCTCGTATTTTTGTCATAGGTGCTGGCGCTGGACCCATCACTTTTACCTGATCTGAATGCGGTGCTTTAGCTGCCAATTGTCGTCCAACATCTATTACTTTTTTAACATCTTCCCCTGATAAGATAAGCGCGACAAGCTTACCAAAAGGAGGCATCGCATACGTACGGCGTGCCTCAATTTCTGCCGCCATGTAGGTCGCACCGTCCCCCGTCAGCAGAGCTTGAACAACGGGGTGTTCCGGCTCGAAACTCTGGAGATAAACGCGCCCCTTACGTTCTGCCCGACCAGCCCGCCCTGAGACTTGCACCAATTGCTGATACGTTCTCTCTCCAGCACGCATATCACCGCCCCGCAAACCTAGATCAGCATCAATAACCCCGACTAGAGTTAACTTGGGGAAATGATATCCCTTGGTAATCATCTGGGTGCCAATGATAATATCGATCTCGCCCGCTTCGATTTGAGCGACAACAGCTGCCATTTTACTGACGCTGGTCATTGTATCAGAAGCCAGGACTGCGACTTGTGCCTCAGGAAAGAGCGTCACAACTTCTTCACCCAAGCGTTCAACCCCAGGCCCACACGCAACCAGACTATCTTCCGTTTCACAGTCTGGACATGCTTCAAGAGTAGGCATGTCAAACCCACAGTGATGACACTGAAGCCGTTGTCGACCCCGATGCTCCACAAGCCAAGCACTACAGTGAGGACATTCAACACGGTGTCCGCACGTACGACATAAAGTCAGCGGGGCATAACCACGTCGGTTTAGAAAGAGTGCCGTCTGATCACCTTTGACCAAATTCTCTGTAATCTTTTCCATTAATTTTGGGGAGAGCCATTGCCCCGCAGGCGGTGCATCAATACGCATATCAATCGCCTGAATATCCGGCAGAGTTGCAGATCCATGACGCTCTAAGAGAGTTAAATGGTGGTAGCGCTCATTCTTAACATTGATTAAACTTTCCAATGAAGGTGTCGCGGAAGCAAGAACAACAGGACAGTTTTGTAGGAAAGCCCGGGTCACAGCCATATCCCGTGCATGGTACATAACTCCCTCTTCTTGCTTAAAGCTAGGATCATGCTCCTCATCAACAATGATGAGGGATAAATTCTTAAAAGGAAGATAGAGACTGGAACGCGCCCCAACAATAACTTGAACATTTCCCTTACCTGCCGCGCGCCAAACACGCCTTTTCTCTGCTGCGCCAACATCACTGTGCCACTCAGCAGGTTTCACACCAAATCGATCTTCAAATCGACCAAGCCATTGACTGGTCAGAGCAATTTCAGGAAGAAGGACCAGAATTTGAGCTGACTGATCCTGCTCAAGAACATCTGTTATTGCCTCAAAATATACTTCTGTTTTTCCAGATCCTGTAACCCCTTCCAGCAAAAAGCACTCATATGTCTTCTGCCGCAATGTTTTGATGATAGCATCTGAGGCCGTCTGTTGTTCTTCTGATAGTTTAGGGTGCTCACCTCCCCTTAGTTGGGCAGTCTCGAAGGGGGAATCGAGAGGCAAGTCTATACTATCCAAAAGACCTTGCTTTATCATTGCTCTGATGATCGACTGTGAAACACCCGCTTGCTCAGAAGCCGCTGAGATTGGCATTGGCGGCAAGCCATTTAAGGCGTCTACAACTGCCCTTCTTTTTTCAGTTAAACGATGAGCAGATAAATCATGAAGCAGTGAAACATGCTGTAGCATGGGGCGATGATCAAACCTTTCCACGCCGTCTTTGCCGCCGAAAAGCCCCAGACACATCTTCATCACATTGCCCTTTGGAGAAATTGTATATGTTGCTGTGAAGTCGACTAGCCTTCTAAGGCTTTCTTCCATAGGCGGTGAATCTAACACACGCAGAATAGATTTTAATTTGTCATCTGGAAGATGATTGTCACTGCCTTCTAGTGCCCATACCACACCGACAAGACGTCGCGATCCAAGAGGCACTTCAACATAACTGCCGAGTTCAATTTTGCAAGTTTCAGGGCAAAGATAATCATAGGGATCAGAGAAAGGCAGAGGCAGTAATATTGAAAGGCGCTGAATGCTGGATCCAAATAAATTTTCCTGAGACGTCATGTTGAATATCATTCCTTTTTTCTTTTGATGCCACGAGACAAGAAAACTCTCAAGACTATCCTTGCAAAAATTTCATTTTCAGAGTAGGACCAAAAGCATAAATCTTAAGGGTCTTAGAGAATAACCTTTGACAATACACCCTACTAAGGAGCCAACCATGAAGTTCTTTTTGGACACAGCCGACATCAACGACATCCGCGAAGCAAATGCAACAGGCCTACTTGACGGAGTAACGACCAACCCCTCTCTCATCAAGCAAGCCGGCCGCGACTTTTTCGAAGTTATTGCAGAAATCGCAGCGGAAGTAGATGGCCCTGTCTCTGCTGAAACTACAGCTCATGATCATGAAACAATGATGAAGGAAGGTCTTAAATGTGCTGAGATCGCTAGCAATATTGCCGTTAAAGTACCTCTCACTGTTGATGGGCTAAAAACATGTAAAGCCCTGAGAGAGCGTGACATTATGGTGAATGTTACCCTTTGCTTTTCAGCCAATCAGGCGCTGCTTGCTGCGAAAGCAGGCGCAACTTTCATTTCTCCATTTGTAGGACGTCATGATGATGTTGGCTTTAATGGCATGGAACTGATTGAAGACATTCGCTTAGTTTATGATAACTATGGCTTCGACACTCAAATTCTTGTTGCTTCAGTTCGTCACCCTGCGCATGTACTTGAAAGCGCGCGCATTGGTGCAGATGTTGCCACAATGCCTTGGGGAGCAATGCGCAAACTCTTTAATCACCCACTTACTGATAGTGGTCTAAAGGGCTTCGATAAAGATTGGGCTGCAACAGGGTTTTCTATTCTTTAAAGACCCTTTAAATACCCTTCTAAAAACGTCTGCAATTTTGCAGGCGTTTTTTTGTGGTTCGCTATGATGCCAGTCGATGCCCATCCAATTTGCCAAATACTTGCAAACAATGTAGGATTCCATTTGGGATATGAACAAGGGTTGGAATTGGGCAATGAGTACACACGAAAATTTACCGGAAGTTATTCGAAAATTTATCACATCTTATAATGAAAAAGATGTGGATGCGATGATGTCCTGTCTTCACCGAGAAGCAGAATTTGAAAATATTTCAAATTATTTTGCAGCAATGAACTGGAAAGGGCATGATTCTATCAGAGCGCTTGCCGAAAGTAGTGCTGCAGCTTTTGCCAGCAGAAAACAAACTGTCCTCATGGCTGTTGTTGAAGGCGACAAAGTTGCACTCCAAGTAGAGTTTGCAGGCGTCCCCTTAGTGGACTTACCTAATGGCATGAAAGCCGGAGAAGCTACAATTTTACGCGGCGCGAGTTTTTTTACACTTAAAGATGATAAAATCATTTCTCTCTCTGATATGAGCTAAGACTTTTTCTTTCCAGTCTTGCGATCTACACCATTCTATGACAGGTTATGCACACATAATACATTGGGTAGGGAGTCGTAATGTCTGAGAATATTAAACAGCCATCCATGCTGGATGCGCTCATTCCAGTTCTATTTCTAATTTTATCACTTGCAGCATCAGTCTATCTCTATGGGGAAGATAGTTCCTATGGTCCAAACCAGATTGCTCTCGTCATGTCAGCAGCTATCGCTGGCCTCATTGCTTACAAAAACGGCTTGAAATGGGACGCCTTACAAGAAGGGCTTACGGCAGGTATACAAATGGCCATGGGCGCTATCCTCATATTATTTTGTGTAGGAATGCTGATTGGCAGTTGGATGCTTTCAGGCACAGTTCCCACAATGATCATTTACGGCATTGAATTGTTAAACCCCTCCCTATTTTACCCTGCAGCATGCTTGATATCTGCAATTGTTGCCATTTCGATTGGATCCAGCTGGTCAACAGCAGGGACGGTGGGTGTCGCTTTTATCGGCATTGCCTCTGCTCTGCAGTTAGATCCTGCAATCACTGCTGGTGCTGTTATCTCTGGGGCCTATATGGGAGATAAATTATCCCCTCTTTCTGATACAACAAATTTAGCGCCGGCAGTAGCAGGCACTGAACTTTTTGCACATATTAAACATATGTTATGGACCACAGTTCCGGCTTTCATTATCGCCATGATCCTTTTCTCATTTCTAGGATTTGGTGCAGAAGGCGTTATTACGGATCCTACTATTGATACAATAAAAGCAACTCTTTCTAGTGAATTCCATATCGCGTGGTATATGCTCTTCCCTATGGTTGTACTTCTTGTGATGGCCAACAGAAAAATTCCTGCTCTTCCTTCTGTCATCGTAGGGTCTTTAGTTGGCGTGATTTTTTCTCTCCTTTTCCAGCAAGACGCTGTCTTAAAAATGGCCAATACGAGCTCTATCTCAACTGGTACGGCTTTAGAATTTATGAATGGATTTTTTGTTCAACTGAAAGGTATTTGGAGTGTTCTTTTTGGCGGATTGAACATTGAAACAGGCGTTTCTCAAGTAGATAGCCTCATCAATAAAGGCGGTATGGCGTCGATGAATAATACCGTCTGGTTAATCATCTCAGCAATGGCATTCGGTGGTATGATGGAAAAGGCCGGTTTAGTGAATAAACTGGTTCAATCAATTTTGGCCCGAGTCTCGACTGTGCGTGGACTGCTTGCCAGTACTCTTGCAACTGCCTTTGGCACCAACCTTATCGCCTCTGATCAGTATATGTCTATCGTGATGCCAGGCCGAATGTATAAGGCAGAATTTGAAAAGCGAAATTTAGATTCACGCAATCTATCTCGCGCGATTGAAGATGCAGGAACCGTAACATCTGCTCTTATTCCATGGAACACTTGTGGTGCCTTTATGGCCGGAGCTCTAGGGGTGGCAACAATTGACTATCTACCTTATGCTTTCTTCAATATCTTTAGTCCAATTGTCGCTCTTGTCAGTGCATGGTTCCTTTTCAAAGTGATTTTTGTCAAACCTTCACCAAAATCAGAAGCAGCAGAATAAAATACAGCCAAGGCTCCCTTTTGGGGGCCTTTTTCTATTATTAATCATTAGTGTTCCTTGGGAGGGATGGTCATGAGTGAGAATAAAATAACCGAAACGAAACAAACCACGAGTATAAAAGATGTGGAACAGCTGGGTACCTTTGCAGCAATTGCAAGCCTGTCTTATGTCTTTTGGATTTGCGGTGGCATGGAGATTGTCGAGCGCCTTGCTTATTACGGAGTTAGGTCTCTTTCAAGCCTTTATGTGACTGACAGCGCAGCAAATGGGGGCCTTGGCCTGCGTCCTGCTGACCTTGCCAATATCTTTGTTATCTGGGCTTTAGTACAAACTTTTGTCCCTGTCCTCACAGGGGGGCTCTCAGATCGCTATGGCTATAAGGAAACCATCTTCGCCTCAACAGTTTTCAAAATCTTAGGCTATCTGCTTATGGCGTGGTTCCCAACCCCTATGGGTTTTTCAGCCGGTGCTGTTGTCTTGGCCTTTGGTACGGGGATTTTCAAACCCGGCTTGCAAGGGACAATCGTCAAATCAACTGATAGAACAAATAGCTCCATAGCATGGGGGGTCTTCTATCAAACAGTAAATATAGGGGCCTTTATCGGCCCCCTTATTTCTGCACAACTGCGTCAACTGGCCTGGGAAAATATTTTTTATGCATGCGCCGCTATCATCAGTCTGAACTTCCTTCTCCTTTTAACTTATAAAGAGCCAGACAAAGAAGCGCGCCTAGCCCGTAGAGCTAAACTTAAGGAAAGTGGCGAAAAAGAAGCATCCCTTTGGAAAGCAAGTTTAGTAGAGCTGAAAAACCCCGTGCTCTTATGGTATATTCTACTCTTCTCTGGTTTTTGGTTTATGTTGATGGCCTTTTGGGATATCGCGCCACTCTACTTCCGTGATTGGGTAGATACAAAAGTATTAGTGAATGATCTATTTGGCGCAGAAGGGACCAGCAATCCTGTGGCCATATTCGCCATGGGCATGTCTCAAGACGGCAAAACCATCAGCCCAGAAGGTTTGGTGAATTTAAACGCCTTCTTAATTTTATCCATCTGTTTCTTAGTGGCTGGATGGAGTGCCAAACTGAAAGCCGTTTCAAGCATGGCCCTTGGAACATTTCTAGCTTCAGCGGCCCTTCTCTTATTCGCGGGCGCAAATGCGGCATGGGTCATCGTTGCTGCAATTGTCTGCTTTTCTTTCGGGGAAATGTTATCATCACCGAAATGCAGTGAATATCTAGGCAATATTGCTCCCCACGACAAAAAAGCTATGTATCTTGGTTTTAGTCAATTCCCCATAGGCTTTGGTTGGGTTCTAGAGAGTAAAGTTGGCCCGACACTTTACGGCGCATATTCTGATAAGGATACCATCGCTCGAGAGATGCTAAATACACAAGGTGTCGATGCCAGTGAAAAAGCTGTCCCAATTGGTGAAGCTTTTCAAAAACTTGTTGAAGTTACAGGCCAAAATCCTGATGTGTTAACTGCTAGCATGTATGCTGCAAATAATATTGGCACAGTTTGGTATGTGATGGGGGCTGTTGGGCTGATCACCACATTCGGCCTATATGTTTATGGTAAATGGACCTATCGTTTTGCCATGCAGCTAGAAACGGAAGCAGCCAAAAGCTAAAGTCTTAAAGTGAAGAGAGAAAACGCTGCCCTTGGCGGCGTTTTTTTTGTCCTCTATTGAAAAGCACGAAAAAGACCCTACAATCACTCCAAACATATGGGAGCTTTCATGCCGCAAATTCAAGACAGTTACATTCTTCCCTGCGGGCTTAATCTAAAAAACCGCCTTGCAAAAGCTGCCATGACAGAAGGCCTTGCTGATGAGAATGGCCTGGCCACTATGGACCACTGTCGTCTCTATGATCTATGGGCGAAATCTGACACAGGATTATTAATCACGGGCAATGTAATGGTTGATCGTTTTCACTTGGAACGAGCTGGTAACATTGTCATTGATGGACCTCAGAGCGATGAGCGCATGGACGCGCTTAAAAAATTCGCTTTTGCGTCTCAGCAATATGAGACAGCCTGTTTTGTCCAATTGTCTCATAGTGGTCGACAAACACCTATTAATATAAATAAAAAACCCAAATCAGCCAGTGATGTCCAACTGTCCCTCCCTGGCGGTCAATACGGAAAACCCGTGAGCCTTACTGAAGCAGAATTAGAAGCCCTTATAGGCAAATTCTCACTTGCCGCAAAAGCATGTGAAGAAGCTGGATTTAAAGGCGTTCAAATTCACGGCGCTCACGGCTATCTTCTCAGCCAATTTCTTTCTCCAAAATCTAACAAACGATCAGATCGATGGGGCGGCAATCTTGAAAATCGAGCACGCCTGCTCATTGAAGTCGTTTCAGAAGTTCAAAAAGTCACAGGGGACGGCTTTGGTGTTGCGGTGAAACTCAATAGTGCCGATTTTCAAAAGGGTGGCTTTTCCTTTGAGGATTGCTTGAAGGTGGTAAAATGGCTGAATGCCCTGAACATAGATTTTCTTGAAATCTCTGGGGGCACATATGAGCAACCAAAAATGGTCGGTTTAGACGGCGCTTTGGAACCTGTTTTTGAAGATGAAACACAGATGAAATCGAGCACAAAAGTTCGCGAAGCTTTTTTTCTTCACTATGCAACTGCCATACAAAAGATCGCTGATATGCCTCTCATGATTACGGGAGGTTTCCGCAGTAAAGATGTCATGAACGAAGCCTTATCAAACGGCGAATCTGACCTCATTGGTTTGGCTCGCCCAATGGTCCCTTTTCCGCTTTGCACCAAAGACCTGTTAAATGGTTCAATCGCAAAGCTTCCCAGCGAGGATCATTTCATTCCAACCAGCTGGTGGCTCAAGCCAACAAGCCCGTTTAACATTCTAAAGCTGGCACATGGTTTAGGAGTTATGGGATGGTATTATGAAAAATTACGGGAGATGGGAGCCGGCACGATGCCAACCTTAACGCAGGGCCTTTTCAAGGCAATTTTCAGTAATTTCACTAAGGACAACAAGTTAGCAAAGGCCTATAAAAAAAGCCTGAAGCGCTAAACTTCAGGCTTGTTAAATTTTCAATCGTCAATTTATTTTTTATAGACTTTACCGTCTTTCATAACAAAGCTTACATTCTCTAAGACTTTGACATTCTGTGTCGGATCTCCGTCTACAGCAATGATATCTGCTAAAAATCCAGCTTTAATCTGGCCTAAGGATTTCTCCTGTTTTAGCAAAGCCGCAGAAGTAATTGTTGCTGCTTGAATAGACTCAAGCGGAGTCATTCCAAACTTCACCATAACAGAAAACTGTTTCGCATTATCTCCGTGTGGGTAAATGGCAGCATCAGATCCAAAGACAAGTTTCACACCAGCCTCGTGGGCCTTTCTAAAGCTCTCCCGCTGGGCTTTTGAAACCATCTTCTCTTTATTGATGTTTTCTTCAGGCACGCCGTTCGCTTCACCAAAAGCCAAGGTATATTCTGTATTATAAATATCACAAGAGAGATACGTGCCATGTTTCAAGGCCAGATCAATGCCTTCCTGATCAAGGAAAGAACAATGTTCGATACTATCTACACCAGCTCTGATGGCATCTTTAATACCACTTGTGCCGTGCGCATGAGCCGCAATGATGCGGCCCCTTAGATGAGCTTCATCCACCGCGGCTTTCATTTCTTCTAAAACCATCTGCTGAGCACCGACACTTGTCCCTTTAGAAAAAACGCCCCCAGTTGCGCAAATCTTGATGGTATTCGCACCGTATTTAATATTCTCGCGTACCTTTGCGCGCACGGCCCATGGACCATTCGCGGCGCCGCCTGACTGAGCATTCGCCTCTGGGGGTGACCAATTATTGTCACAGTGTCCGCCCACAATACCAATACTATTGCCTGCCGCCCATATACGCGGCCCCATAATCTCCCCGGCATTGATACCGTCGCGAACAGCAATCACACTATATCCACCAGCACCAAGATTACGCACAGTTGTAAAGCCTGCCATTAGGGTTCTTTTTGCCAATCTAACCGCACGCACTGCATACCGAGGCTGGGAATAAGAAACATCTGCAAAAAAGCCTTCCGTTGGATCGCCCGTAAGGTGAACATGCATATCCATCAACCCAGGTAAGAGTGTCTTCTCTTTAAGGTCAATCACCTTAGCCCCATCAACACTCACGTTGCCGACAGCCACGATTTTACCGTCTTTTACATGAACCGCTGCGCCTTTCAGCATTTTTCCGCTCACCACATCCAGAACCTGTTTAGGTTTCAGAATTATATCTTCAGCAAGGGCCGCTGAACTCATCCATAAAGCTGCGAGAATCGCTGAGCTGTTGTGTAGAATTTTTTTCATAACTTATCCTTTACTTTCGTAGCGTTGCCATTCTTCTAAGGCATGCTCAAATTGTGAATGGGATTTAGAGACATAAGCCAAGACTTCATCCACATAGCCATCTGTAGAAGCGGACCAAACCCGGTTCAAATAGCGCTCGCCTGCAGCGAAAGAAGACATGATATCCGCATATGCCATCAGGCCAAATAAATGTTTCATACTCTCTCGACTGTCAGCAAAATTATTCAAATCAGTCCTGAAAATTTTATCGATCTCAAATCTCATTTCATAGGTTGGTATTTTTTCTTTCCGGCCGTCTAAATCTCTTAGGTTTTTCAAGATATTCTGAAGACTAACCTCTAACATCTCTTTATCCGCTGCCAGCAGACTATCGTCTTGAGCCGCCGCTTTTTCACCGACCTTTAAGAGAGTGATGCCAATAATACCCCCAAAAATGACAGGAATAAAATAGGTCCAATTGACAGCATCTTCATCGAGGCTTGCTAAGAAAGCCCCTGTAAGAAAAGCTGCAATGATAATAAGTTTCGCAATAGTAAGCATTTCTTTTCTCCTTACATCGCTGTCGCAATTTTATAAACAGCATTACCAACCCCAACCAAGGCTTCACCAACAATCAAGCCTGCCGCAATAGGAATGCCTTTGTTGTCTGACCAATGGGTGCCCATCTTCCGGTCCGTAATTTCACGAAGCAATGTCCCAACTGAATAAGTCAGTACAATATTAAAGGGGAGATAAAATCCAAGACCTACCGTAATCCCAAGACCGGTCATCATGGCGGATAGTAAGCCACCCAATAATGCGCCTGCCGCATATTTCTCCATAGGTACGTCACCACCTGTAATCCCGCTAACCATCGAAGCAAGGGCTTGACCCTGAGGCGCAGGCAATTCGTCAGACCCTAAGCCAAAGGCTTGATGAAGAACATAGATTAAGATGATGATCACAATGGGTCCAAGCCAAGCACCAAAAAATTGACCCATCTGCTGCTGCCGCGGTGTCGCGCCAACAAGATAGCCAGTTTTCATATCCAACATTAAGTCGGTTGCCTGGCTCATAGCCACACAAGTGGCAGCGCCGACAGTCACTGCAGCAACGATAGCCTGAGAAGTTTCCATGCCGTTTGTGAGCATGATAAGGATTGTCACCGCAACCAGTGTCATGCCGGAAAGCGGGGACCAATTGGTCCGACCGATGGCCTCAGACAGGATAATACCCGCCATCCAAATCCAGAGTGTCCCTAGCAAACCCATGGCAATCCCGCGACCAATTCCAACATTTTCAGCCGATGTCCAAGCCATCACCATCAGTAAAATTGCTGCGCCGACAATAGCAAAATACAAGAGCTTAATTGGCATTTCATCCCGACTCATCGCGCTTTCTACTTTCGCACTATTCTGCATCGATTTTACTGCAGATTTAATAAGCGGTAAGGCAAAGAGTACCCCGATGATCGCTCCCCCGATTAGCATCCCAATCCCAGTTGGCCTAAACAAGCCAACCCGCAATGCATTGGCATCTGTTATAACCGCCCCAGCTGCATCAACCGGCAGATTCCCTGTTAGATCAAGCATTGGCGCAAGAAAGAAGTAACAAACAAATCCACCAATGATAAAAGCAACACCCCCGCGTCCGGCAATAAAGCCAACACCAACAGTCATAAGAGAGGCGTAGAACATAAGATTGAGATAGGCGTTTTCTTCAGAGACACCAAGCCAATCCCCCACATGTAAATCATGAATATCAAATTGAATTGATAGGAAATGAAGAACCCCTGAAAATAACAGCGCTCCCATTAAAAGCTTGGCCTTTTCAATGCCCGCCCCCGGAGACTTCAGAATACTGGCCACTGCTACGCCGCCTGGATAGGTAAGCCGTTCAAAATCAATCATTTGTTTCCGAAGCGGAATGATAAAAGCAATACCTAGAAAAGCACCGGCAATTGCACCGAATGTTACAATCATTGGGTTCAATTCTTGCCCATAGCCTAGAATAAAGATAGCCGGCACAGAGAACATCAAACCACTTGAGGCCCCGTTGACAGCGGATGCCACCGTTTGTGTTACATTATTTTCTACGATCGATCGGCGCCGCAAAATACCCCTTAGAATACCAAATCCAAGAATAGCAGCAAGTTCTGATCCTTCTATTGAGAAACCAAGCTTCAAAGAAGCATAACCAATGGCTATGGCAATAATGACACCAAGAAAATAGCCAACCCCTATTGCATAGGGTGTAAGCTCTGGATAAGCACCCGTGGTAATAGGACCTGGTGCCCCTTCATTTAGTTTTGTGAGTTCTGACATAGCCTTCCCCTCCCAAGATAAGGTTATTTCAACTTTATGTTTGTAGTTTGGGCGCTATTGTGCAAATGGTTGCTGGATTAATCAAGGTTTTTATCAAGGATCTCTTGTGAGCATAAAATGGGATAGAGAAACACCGCATCCTGCGGGATGGATGTTTGGACGCTTTAAGCGTCAGTTCAGTGAGCTTGTCAGGCTTGCTGTCCCAACCATGGGTATGCGCGTTGGGATGTTAACCCTTAATCTTGTAGATATGGCTATGGTCGGACATTTTGCCACTGCTCACTTAGCTTGGCTCAATCTTGCGAACCAGTCTATAATCATGTTTACCAATGTGATTGCGCTCGGGATTTTAATGGGTGTCATGGTCTATACATCCAATGCTTATGGGGCCAAAGATTATCAAGAGTGTGGCCGGGTTTGGCGGCGCAGCCTGCCTTTTACTGGCTTCATCAGTCTTTTTGTCCTCTTGTTATCTATTCCCGCCCCTTTCATTTTAGAAGCACTGGGTCAAGCGCCAGAGATTACACAAGAGAGTGGTAAGATCATTCAAATTTTAGGGATCGGGATGCCGGGGCAGATTTTATTTATTTGCTGTTTTATGTTCCTTGAAGGCGTTAAGCGCCCTGATGTAGGATTAAAGATCATGGTTATCGCCAACATTGTTAACATCGGCCTAAATATACTTTTGATCTATGGGGTGAATAGTGACTCTGCCCTAATGCCCTATACAGGATTCATCCCCTCTCTAGGGGCAGAAGGGTCGGCCTGGACAACCACTGTCGTCCGCTGGATAATGGGACTTGGTATGATGCTTTACATTTGGCATGCCCCGAGTCTGAGACGCTTTGGTGTAAGAGACCCTCACGGACAGCGATGGTCTGACTGGGCTGATCAAAGGCAATTAGGCTATGCCTCAGGCGTTTCCCTCGCTGCTGAAGTCATTGCTTTTAGTGCTTTGGTCATCTTTGCGGGGTGGCTTGGCACCATTCCTCTTGCTGCTCATGGTGTTGTAAGCCAAGTCAACGGTCTTCCCTTAATGATATCCCTAGGCATTGGCGGTGCCGCTGCAGTGCGCGTTGGAATTGCTTTTTCCCGTCGAGATCGTCTTGATACGATTTTGGCGGGCATCAGCGCACTTATCTTAAACGTCCTTATTGTAGGAGGACTGGGTGTCAGTATCCTGTTAATGCCAGCCCCTTTAATTGGTATTTTTAGTAACGATACTGCTGTTCAAGACGCTCTTGTTTCCTTGGCATTACTCTTCGTTTTAATGATGTTCTTTGATGCCGCACAAATGTTAGTTTCTAATTTTTTACGCGGCGTGAAAGAAACATGGATCCCGACAGTCATCCAAAGCACCAGTTTCATTGGCGTCATGCTGCCTGCCTGCTACATACTGGCTTTTACTTTCGAGATGGGTCTAAAAGGGTTGTTTCTTGGCACACTGATGGGCGTTGTAGTCTCAATGGTCATTCAACTTCTGCGATTTATACAACTCACAAAAAAACCCACTTCGTAAAGTGGGTTTTTAAATGGTCTTAGTAGAATGAATTAAGCGAGACCATGCTCGCCCATAGCTAGGAATTTTGTCCGGCGCGCTTCTCTCAACTTCTCACCACTCATGCCCGCCATATCTCTTAGAGACTGTTCTATACCATTCCCAAGAAGATTCATAGCTTGCTCAGGGTTTCTGTGAGCTCCGCCAAGAGGCTCGCTTATAATACTATCAACAATAGCAAGTTTTTTCAGATCTTGTGCGGTAATTCTGAGAGCATCTGCTGCATCTTTTGCGCGGTCCCCAGTGCGCCACAAAATAGAAGCACACCCTTCAGGACTGATCACACTATAGATAGCATGTTCTAACATCAAAACTTGATTGCCTGCCGCGAGGGCGATCGCGCCGCCAGAACCACCTTCACCGATCACACAAGAGACAAGAGGCGCTCTCATATTAAGGCATGCTTCTGTTGACCGTGCGATGGCCTCTGCCTGACCCCGTTCTTCAGCGCCGAGACCTGGATAGGCGCCTGATGTATCAACAAGAGTGATCACAGGCAGGCCAAAACGCTCTGCCATATCCATAAGCCTTACAGCCTTACGGTATCCTTCAGGACGGCCCATGCCAAAATTATGTTTAATGCGAGACTGCGTATCCCACCCTTTTTCATGACCCATCACAACACAAGCTTCGCCCCGAAAACGCGCAAGGCCAGAGGGGATCGCATCATCTTCGCCAAAATAACGATCTCCAGCAAGAGGGGTGAAATCCTCAAACATATGGGCGATAATATCTTTAAAGTGAGGACGCTCCGGGTGTCTTGCTACCTGCATTTTTTGCCAGGGACTGAGCTGAGTATAAGTATCTTTTAAGAGTTTATCTAATTTACTCTCTAATTGTCCAACTTCCGCAGTTACATCAACGTCACTCGTTGTCAAACCTCGCAGCTCACGAATTTTACCTTCTAGTTCTGCTATCGGTTTTTCAAACTCAAGAAAAGTCATCATTCGATACTCACCTTTGTTTTCTATGCCCAGAGTTCTCAGTATAAGAGAGAGAGAGGACAAAATCAAATTTGGCGCACCATGCTCACACCTCTTTACAAATGTCAAGATTTAGAGCGCCTCGTTTCTCATTTTTTGGCACCCTTTTTTTGAGCAAGCGGATGCTTTTCCTGCACAAGTTTTTTCAAACGCTCATCAAGCACATGTGTATAGATCTGCGTCGTGGATATGTCTGCGTGTCCTAAGAGCTTTTGAACGCTTCTAAGGTCGGCTCCATGCGCCAATAAGTGAGTGGCAAAAGCATGGCGCAATTTATGCGGGCTCACTTTCGATGGCATCATACCTGCTTCAATGGCAAGGTCCTTCATCATTTGGCCAACGCGCCGTCGTGTAATGTGACCTTCTTTTCCTCGTGAGGGGAACAAGTAAACACTCTCTTTTTCTGAAGAAGCATCTCGGGCCAGACAATAAGTTCTCAAGGCTTTACGAGCAGGCCCGCCAAGAGGGACCATTCGATCTTTATTCCCTTTGCCTGTTACAGTAAAAACAACCGTATCAGGTCCAAATATGGCCCGCGGTAAACTAACCAATTCCTGAATTCTAAGTCCTGTAGCATAGAGCGTTTCAATCAGGGCAAGGTTGCGGAGGGTTTTTAGATCTCCGGTAGCAGCCTGATGATGCGCTGCCTCTAAAATTTTTTGGACATCGATTTCACCAAGAACCTTGGGTAAAGGCCGCGCTATTCGAGGGCTCTCCAAAATTGCTGCAGGATTATCAAAGCGCAATCCATCTCGAAACAGAAAGAGATAAAATTGTCGTACGGCTGAGAGCTTGCGAGCCGCAGTACTATTTGATAAGCCTCTTTTTTGTATAGAAGCAAGCCATGCTTTTAAATCACTCGTCGATGCATGCTCAAGGGAACCAGATACAGTTTCCGAAAGATCAAGTAAATCTCGCTGATAGGCCAATAGACTATTCCGAGCACTGCCTTTTTCTGCAGCCATCATTTCTAAAAATTGATCAATTAACGCAACGTCAGACATCTTTTATGCCTTGCTTACAAGCCTGAGAGCACAAGCATTTCGATGGCAAGAGACCTGCTGATCTCTTTATAGTCCGCAGCGACCAAACTGGCCAGCAAGGTACCGGACAGAGCTACTGGAATATTAGAAATTTTAGCACTAGCAATCATAGAGTGAGCCGCATTGAAAACACCTCGTCTATCTTCTTCAAGAGATGCCTTCAAAAGAGCTCGCCACTGAGCTGGTGAAGCCGCACCGGACTTGAGAACGACGGGGCCCTCTGCTAATTTTTCCCAAAAGCTTTCTGCCACTTCGATTTGTTGAGCCTCTAGAACGGTGGCAATCATACCTGCTTTTTCATATTTCATTGGATCCGCTTTTACTGCATCCCACCACTGAGAAGACACTTTGTCATCCAGAGAAATAGAAGAATCGAGTAATGCCATATAAGGAAAAACTTTGATCAATGTAGTATCCAGATTTGGCACTTTACCTGCCTCAGATTGTCTAATCATTGTGAACCAATTAAGGGCAAGATCATAATCACCGGAAACAAGGCCCATTCTAATCATCATTTCAGCATATTGAGCAGCATCAGTTGTTACTGGAACGTCACGAACAAGGGGGAGATATCCCCCGGCCAAACGATGCATATGCCCTGCTTTTACAGCACGTCTATAAGCGAATTGTAAGGCAGTCATTCTTTCTTCGATTGTATCTGCTCGCAAAGCTTGACTCGCAAGAGTTAGGTCAATGATAAATCCAGGATCTTCTATATCAACTTCTTCTCCCTCAAGGGTTTGGGCAAGACTATATGCATCAGCCACCTGAATCGGTGTCGGGGCAAACCTGATAATGAAATCGGTAAAGGCTTGAGAAGTGACCCAATTTTCAATCAATGCTTTTTCAAGCAATTTCACCTTAGCTTCAGGCTTCACACCGGGTGCCTTCAAAAGGACCGGTACAGCAAGCGGATCCACATTTTCAAGGGACAAATCACTGACAGCCGCACGGGAAATATTCACGAGAGAGGCTTCTAAAATCTGGATATTTAAAGGGGAGAGAATATCTGGTGATCGATCAGCGGCCACTCCTGTTTCAGCCTCAATTAAAATATAATCGATAAGCTTAAAAAAAGCCGGACTTAAACTGTCTAATTCTTCTAAGACACTAATCTGGAAATCAACATTATCTCTGCGCCCATTAATGGCGTTACAGAAGGTTAACAGCCTGAGCCAATAAGCTTCACGAGAAGAACCAACACGACCTTCAGCGATAGCACAAGCTTCTGCCCTTTTATCTGCTGCAAGCGCAACTTTGGTCTTTTCTTCATCAAATTCAGACCAGTCTTTATCCGCAGGTAATAAGGCTAATAAACTGGCCAGGGCTTCACCTTCACCAGACTGAGATAAAAACTGAAAGCGTTGTCTTAAAAAGCCATTCACATCTTGCTGTTCATCTTTAGGGGCTGGCAGATCAATTCCTGCTTTATAAATATCCCGTGACAGCTTATCCAAGGCCGAAGAGCCCCCCGACCGTGTTAATTTTGAATATTGGGTCAATATTTCTGCCCGTGACAAACCAGTCCAAAAGTCAGCACCAACGGGGCTTAGTATCGTCTCATTCACAGCGACACCGCTTGGATCCAGGGCTGCCAGTGAACCACTTTCCAAAATTGAAACACCTAGAGGATTCTGCCCTCCAGTATTTTCTACAATGTCATCCGCCTTGTTAACTGGTTGCCCTTCAACAAGAGGAGTCTTCTCCTGCGTTTCAACAAGAGTCTGATCTATTTTGTCAGCTCTTGGCAGGCTGTTTTCTTGAATACTGGGGTGATTTTCAGACAAGGACTTTGCAGGCAGCTTTACACTCCCTTTAGGCAAAAAGGGACGCGGCAAGACTGAAAGTGGTTTTCCAATTCCAGGGCCTAATTGTAATTTTAATTTTGGTTGCTCTTTAACAGAAAGAAGCTCTTTTTTTACAGCGTTTAAAGTTGTCTCTGTTGATGATTTCTCTGTCTCTTCTGCCTTTTTTTCCTTAGGGACAGACTTTTTCTCTTCTGATGCTGAAGGCTTGTTTTCTTCTTCAGTCTCTTGCGAGGCAATTGGTGACGTCTTGAGCAGGAGAAAACAGAGTCCCATGGTGAGCAGATAGGTGAATGCATTTTTCATAGGGTGTGTCCTGTTTTCCAAAAGGTGAATTTTACTGGAACCTATCCAGGAAAACGATCATTGCTGAGAGTTTTAGAAACCTTTGATTCCGGTGCAGGAATGTCCGTAGTCATCAAGACAACTGCCCCAATGATTAGACCGAGAAAAATTGCTCCAGAAATAACTTTAGTAATCGTTGACATATAATCTACCTTTTAGGGGTCTTCGCCCTTACCCAAAATCTTATCGTTTCTTTTTATAGATAGCCATGCTGAGCAAGTCCAGTCTTGTGGTCATTTTCCTTTGAATAAAAAACCTTAGACCATAAAAATCAGGCTATTTTATGATTGGCCCCTGAAATATTTAGTCACAAAGCGGATAAAACTGTAGCGCGACGCCCTAAAAATCCGTAATAGATTTTCTATGATTAGATCACGTCGACATAAAAATCGCCGAAACTTTGGCAGTCGCCGCCCTGATAGACAAGGGGCTGGCCGTTCTGGGCGGAGTACGTCTCAGCGTCAAGGCAGTCGTAATCAGTCTACCGTCAAGCTTGACAAGCCAATTGTTTTAATTGGGCTGATGGGGGTTGGGAAGACCACCATTGGCCGGCGCCTATCCCGATCCATAGGGGTAGGTTTTGTAGACAGTGATCATGAAATTGAGAAGGCGGCACAAATGTCTGTTGCTGAGATATTCGATTCATACGGGGAAGACGAATTTCGAGCTGTAGAACGGCGTGTCATTAACCGCCTTATGCAAGGCAAACCAAAAGTGATTGCTACTGGCGGCGGAGCTTTTATGAATGAAGAAACCCGTGCTTTGATCAAAAAAGAAGCCACAACAATCTGGCTTAATGCAGATATTGATGTGCTGGTGGAACGAACCAGCAGACGAGATACCCGTCCCCTTCTTAAGAAGGGCAATCCTGAAGATATTTTGAGAAACTTAGCCGCAGAGCGCAATCCAATTTATGCGGAATCAACACTCCAAGTCCGCTCTAGCGATGGCCCCCACGAAATTGTTGTTGCCAATATGGTCAAAATCTTAAGAGCCTATTATAAAAAAATTCGAAAGAGTCACCCCCCTGAAGGGGAGAAAAAAGCGAAGGAGAGTTAAGTGCCTGCTGAAATCCTTGAAAGAGTTTTTGTTGATCTTGCGGATCGCTCTTATACCATTTCCATCGGATCTGATTTGATCCCATCTTTTGCAGAGTTAGCTTCAGATCATTTGCAAAGTGATCGCTTGTTTATCATCACTGATGAAAATGTCGCCCCTCATTATCTCTCGCCTCTGCTAGAAAGCTGTGCTGCAGCTCACCTTCATGTTGAGACCGTGATTTTGCCTGCTGGTGAACAAACAAAATCCTTTTCACAATACGAAAGCCTCATCAATAGACTGCTTTCCTATAAGCCCAGTCGGAAAGACTGCCTTGTCGCCTTAGGCGGCGGTGTCATTGGAGACCTCGTGGGCTATGTGGCCAGCAGCTTATTACGCGGCCTTCCTTTCATTCAAGTCCCCACGACTTTGCTTTCACAAGTTGATAGCAGCGTAGGAGGCAAAACAGGCATCAATACAAAATACGGCAAAAATTTAGTCGGAGCTTTCTATCAACCCGAAGCTGTCTTCATAGACATTAACAGCCTGTCGACACTGCCAGCGCGTGAAACTTTGGCGGGCTATGCTGAAGTGGTCAAATATGGTCTTATTAATGATGAGACATTCTTCTCTTGGCTCGAAGAAAATGGCCCAAGCCTTTTAAAGGGAGACAAGGATTTAATGGCCCAAGCCATCTCCAAAAGTTGCCAATCAAAAGCACAAGTCGTCTCAGAAGATGAAAGAGAAGGGGGCAAGAGAGCATTGCTCAATCTCGGACATACTTTTGGGCACGCCATCGAAGCAGCCTGTGGTTATGACGGAACTCTACTTCACGGCGAAGGCGTTTCAATTGGCATGTGTTTAGCCTTCGAAGCCTCTGTGCATTTAGGCCTTTGCCCTCAAGAAGAAGCAGATAGAGTTGCCCGACATCTTAAAGCTTGCGGTATGATGACCCGTGCTGCTGATGTTCCTCATACTCTGGAAGCTGATACCCTTGTGAACAACATGGCACAGGATAAAAAAATAGAAGCCGGTGAAATTGTCTTCGTCCTAGCCGAGGGAATCGGAAAATCACTTCTCGTCAAGGGACCCGATTCTCAGATCATCAAGACAACAATCATGCGCTCCCTCAAGGCCTGATAAGCTGATGCGTGCAGAGTCCATATCTTATGAATTGAATGCGCGTGGTATGCGTTGTCCCATGCCTGTGTTAAGGCTCAGACGAAAATTGGCTGAAATGCAATCTGGAGACACAATCCTGATCTACTTTGATGATCCTAATGCGGCCAAAGACATACCAGCCTTTTGCGTAGAAAGCGGGCACAGCCTTATTGAAATTGACGAGAAACTCGGATGCGCAACCGTCGCAAAAACTTAGCCTTTTCTTAAGCCTGCCATCCCCGCTAGCCAACCAGCCACGAGGGCTATGAAAACAGCAGTCAGGCCATATAACATGGGCATTGTATGCGCAAATTCATAAACCGCCCGCTCAAACCCTTCTTTGGCAACGACCATGGGAATCTCATTAAAAGCGAGCAAATTTTTATCCTGGAAAATATACGCGTTCACCAAAAAATCACCGACAGGTACATTCGCAGGTAAATGCACATTCGTCCTGAAAAGCCCTTCTCCAATCAACTTGACTGTATCCTGGCCTTGTCGGTAGAGGTCAGCTTCTTGTCGCCCTCGATAAAGCGCCTCCTTAAACGATTTAAGTTGCACCGCTGACAAGGAGGGCTGCTCAGTCTCAAGGGCCATATTCTCAAACCCTATGGCATGCTTTTCAAGGTCCTCTTTGCTCGCAATCTCGGCTAAGGGACGATTGGCCGCAACCGCATAATACCCTGGGACTTGAGGAAATGTCAGAGACTGGTCATTCATCCATATCCCATACTTATGAGCTTTTTTACGGACAATTGTAGGTACCGTCGGACCGCGAACAACGACGACAACGTCATATTCACCCGGTTGTAATCTCTGTCCTGGGGTGCCAAACAAAATTAAATCTGCGCCCTCAAAGCTATATCGAATTTCAATTCGATTTTCTGAGAGGTCCGTTACTTGAGCCTGGGCAGACATCCCCAATGGAACCAGTAAGAAAAATGCAAGGAAAAGCCTTTTCATCATTATTTGCCCACCTCCTGTACGGAAAAGAGGTCATCGGGTTCAATCAGGAGACCTAAGGCCATTTTCACACAAACTGCTAAAACCATTAGTGCGAGCAAAGCGCGCAATTGTTCGCCCTTTAACTTTAAGCCGACCCTGACACCGACCTGTGCGCCGACAACAGCCCCTAACAAAAGCAGAAGCGCCAACAGTATATCAACAGTCTGTGTATTGACTGAGTGAAAAACAGTGGTTAATGCGGTCACAAAAATAATCTGAAACAACGAGGTTCCAACCACGACATTGGTCGGCATTCCCAAAATATAAATCATCGCTGGCACCATGATAAACCCGCCGCCAACACCCATAATCGCTGCCAAGACTCCGACCACAAGGCCGATACTAATTGGTAAGATTGCAGAGATGTAAAGCCGAGATTTTCTAAATCGCATTTTGAAGGGTAATTTATGTACCCAGCTGGCATGCCGGTTATCCCGATTAATGACAGGCGGTGTATTATTACGCGCACGGATAATCGCTTGAACACTTTCCCAAAACATTAACCCTCCAACAGAGCCAAGGAAAAGAACATAGGCGAGTGAAATCATCAAATCCACTTGGCCAAGTGTCCTCAGGAAAGCAAAAACTTTCGCCCCAAAAAAGGCACCAATAGCCCCCCCTACTATGAGCATCATGCCCATTTTCAAATCTACGCCAGCCCTTTTATAATGGGCCAACGCCCCAGAAACAGAGGCAGCAGTAATTTGATTGGCTTCTGTTGCAACTGCAACAGTCGGAGGGACCCCAGCGAAAATCAAGAGCGGTGTCATTAAGAAACCGCCGCCAACACCAAACATACCAGACAAGAAACCAACCATTGCGCCCATCCCTATTACGAGGATGACGTTCATTGAAAGTTCAGCGATCGGCAGATAAAGCGGCATAAGAGGTTGCTTTTAAACTGAATTATTACTCTATCTTCAGTGGTAACGCAGAACTAGGATAATTGCAATCGTCAGCTTCATCTTTGTCTGACTATTCCATAAATTTTTCATAATAGAAAACCCGATTCGGTATGAAATTCAGAAGAGTTAACTCTATATATACATGAATCAAAGATGAAAAAGTACTTAAAAACAAATAGTTAAGAAACAATATATTTTCAAGTTGACGTTAACGTAAACGTAAATAATATAGACCCTCGGGAAAACGGGATTTTGTTGATGCACGATTGCATTGACCTATGGGGAATCCCAAAGAGCAGGATATGACTTTATGATCATGCAGGACAGTAAAGAACGTTTCACCATCAAAGACCTGACCAAGGAGTTTGATGTGACGTCGCGCACTCTGCGTCATTATGAAGAACAAGGCTTGATCACGCCAACAAGAGAAGGGCAAAATCGAATATATAGCCCTGCTGATAGAACGAAAGTTGCCTGGATTTTAAGGGGGCGTCGGGTCGGCTTTTCTCTGAGTGAGATTTCAGAGATGCTCGATCTTTATAGCCTTGATGATGACCGAACAACGCAGCGAATTGTGACTCTAGAAAAATGTCGGTCTCGTATCAATGCCTTAGAAGATCAGCGTCAAGATATTGACGATACCATCAAAGAATTGACAGATTTCTGCTCCCTTCTTGAAGACCTCACTGCATGCGAAAAGACAGGAAAGTGGATCAGTAAGGCTACAGGCAAGACGCCAGAAGTTCCGCCTGCCGTAAAATTTTTGAAAAACTAATCTATAATCTAAGAACGCTGGATACATCACCAGCTTAAACAGAAGAAAAGGAAGAGACATGCCTCGTTATACTGCCCCAGTAAAAGATGCGCTGTTTATAATCAATGAAGTTTTAGACCTTCAAAGTCATGTGGAAGACCTGCCGTCTTACGCTGAAGCGACACCAGATCTTATTGCCGCAATTTTGGAAGAATCTGGAAAGTTTGTCTCCAATGAGCTCGCCCCTCTTAACCTCTCTGGGGATGAAGAAGGCTGTACACTCCTTGAAGATGGGACGGTTAAAACGCCAAAAGGATTTAAGGAAGCATACCAAGCTTACTCGGAAGCCGGGTGGCCATCATTGACCCAAGACCCAGAGTTTGGGGGTCAGGGCATGCCTCATGCAGTAGGCATGATCATTGAAGAATTTCTTGTCAGTGCGAACCATGGATTTGCTATGTATCCTGGCCTCTCTTCAGGCGCAATGGCAGCCATTAATATTGATGGATCTCAAGAACAAAAAGAGCAATATCTACCCAAAATGGTTGAAGGTTCATGGACAGGAACTATGAATTTAACTGAGCCTCACTGTGGTACAGATCTTGGCATGCTCCGCACAAAAGCTGAGCCAAATGCCGATGGCAGTTACAACATTACTGGGACAAAAATTTTCATCTCAAGCGGTGATCACGATATGAGTGAGAACATCATTCATCTTGTGCTCGCACGCATGCCCGATTCTCCTGCAGGAACAAAAGGCATAAGCCTCTTTATCGTTCCAAAGTTTCATATCAATGACGATGGCTCTATCGGTGAGCGTAACGGCGTATCAGTTGGTTCCCTAGAAGAAAAAATGGGCATTCATGCTAATTCAACTTGTGTTATGAATTACGACCAAGCTACGGGCTATTTGATCGGTGAAAAGAACAAAGGGTTGAACTCTATGTTTATCATGATGAATGCGGCACGGATCGGTGTGGGGATCCAGGGTCTTGCTCTTTCAGAAGTCTCTTATCAAAATGCTCTAGATTATGCGAAAGACCGCTTGCAAATGCGCTCTCTAACTGGACCAAAAAATCCAGAGGGCCCCGCAGATCCAATCATTGTACATCCTGATGTCCGTCGGATGCTTATGAACAGTAAAAGCTTTAATGAAGCCTCTCGTTGTTTGGCGGTGTGGTGCGGTCATCTTGTAGAAATGTCTCACAATTCCACCAATGAAAAACGCCGCGAGTGGGCAGATGACATTGTCGGCCTTCTTACGCCTATCATTAAAGGCGTCATGACGGATGAAGGGTTTGATAACTGTGTCAACAACCAACAGGTCTTTGGCGGCCACGGGTATGTGAAAGAATGGGGCATGGAACAATTCGTTCGGGATGCACGGATCGCGCAAATTTATGAAGGCACAAATGGCATTCAAGCCCTTGACCTTGTTGGCCGGAAATTGGGTGCCAATGGAGGCCGCTCAATCCAGCGCTACTTCAAATCAGTTCAGACGTTGATTGCTGAGAACAAAGAGAATGACGCTCTCAAAGATTTTACTGTCCCACTTGAAGCCGGCATCAAAGATCTGCAACAAGCAACCATGTGGCTCATGCAAAATGGCATGGCAAACCCAGATAATGCAGGCGCCGGCTCTGTCGCTTATATGCACCTTTTTGGCCGTGTCATTCTTGGTCACATGTGGCTATGGATGGCATCTGTAGTGCAGCCAAAAATTGAAGCCAGTGAAGGCGATACAGCTTTCTATAAAACAAAAATTAAAACTGGTCGCTACTTTATGCGCCGCCGTATGGTGGAAACAAAATCCCTTCTTGCTGAGCTCGAAGCCGGATGTGAAGATGTCATGGCGCTACACGAAGACGAATTTTAATCTATCTTAAGTATTAACAAATCAAGCAGGGTTTGCCCTGCTTCATTCATCTCTTAAAAAGTTCTAAAGGAAGAGGACAAAAATATGACTGAAGCCTATATTTATGACCATGTGCGCACACCGCGTGGAAAAGGCCGTAAGGACGGCAGCTTGCACGAAATAACACCCGTTCAACTGGCCACTCAAGTATTAGAAGCTCTGCGAGAACGGAACGACTTGGATACGTCTGTCGTAGATGATGTTGTCATGGGCTGTGTTTCCCCTGTGGGTGAACAAGGAGGATGTATTCCGCGCATCGCAGCGATTAATGCTGGGTATGCAGAGACAACCGCTGGTTTTCAGGTCAACCGTTTTTGTGC
This sequence comes from Temperatibacter marinus, assembly GCF_031598375.1. Taxonomy (NCBI): domain Bacteria; kingdom Pseudomonadati; phylum Pseudomonadota; class Alphaproteobacteria; order Kordiimonadales; family Temperatibacteraceae; genus Temperatibacter; species Temperatibacter marinus. Next base: position 1,369,305 of record NZ_CP123872.1, on the reverse strand, counting down.
TTCAGGTCTTGAAGCAACAAATATCGCTGCAGCGAAAGTCATGTCTGGCGAAGCAGATATGGCAATCGGCGGTGGTGTTGAAAGCATGAGCCGGGTTCCTATGGGCTCAGATGGCGCTGCTTGGGCAACTGATCCAGCGGTTGCGTTCCATTCTTATTTTGTGCCGCAAGGTGTTTCAGCTGATCTGATCGCTACGAAGTATGGATTCAGTCGCGACGACTGCGATGCTTACGCTGTAGAAAGCCAAAAACGCGCTGCTAAAGCATGGTCTGAAGGACGCTTTGACAAGTCAATCGTTCCCGTAAAAGACGTCATTGGCATGACAGCTCTCGCAAAAGATGAGCATATGCGTCCTGAAGCGGACATGCAGTCTCTAGGGGGTCTAAAACCTTCTTTCATTGAGATGGGCGCCTTTGGTTTTGACGATGTCGCGGTACAAAAATACCCCGAACTTGAAAAAATTAACCATGTGCATCACGCAGGAAATAGCTCGGGCATCGTAGATGGCTCTGCAGGCATTCTTATTGGGAACAAAGAAATTGGCGAGAAACTTGGCCTTAAGCCAAGAGCTCGTATCAAATCAATGGCTTCAATTGGTTCCGAGCCTACAATTATGCTGACGGGTCCAAGCTATGCAGCAGAAAAAGCCCTTAAGAAAGCGGGCATGGCTGTAGCGGATATTGATTTATACGAATTGAATGAAGCTTTTGCTTCTGTTGTTCTACGTATGATGCAGAAACTGAATATACCTCATGATAAAATGAATGTTTGCGGCGGATCTATCGCGATGGGACACCCACTAGGTGCGACAGGAGCAATGATCCTTGGTACCGTTCTTGATGAGTTAGAGCGTAGCGGCAAAGAAACAGCCCTTGCAACGCTTTGTATCGGTGCTGGTATGGGTACAGCAACTATTATTGAACGTGTGTAAGAGTAGGGAGCAAAATAATGACTAAAACAATTAATTTTGAAGTAGATTCAGACGGCGTTGCTTTGATGACAATTGATCTACCTGATGCATCAATGAATGTCATCAACGCTCAGGTTATCGAAGATTTCGAAACCTGTGTTGATCAAGTTCTCTCTGACGAAGCGATTAAAGGCTGTGTCATCACTTCAGGAAAAACAGGCTCATTTGTGGCTGGTGCTGACCTAACAATGCTTGGCGGCATGGATATGGCGAATGCGTCACTCGAAGAACAATTTGAAGCAACATTTAATCTTAATCGTGTTTTCCGTAAAATGGAAACTGGTGGTAAGGATATGAAGACCTTAGCAAAAGAAGGAACCAAACCTTTCGCTGCAGCGATCAATGGCCTTGCCCTTGGTGGCGGATTTGAAATCGCTCTTGCCTGTCATTACCGCGTTTGTACTAATGATCCAAAAACTCAGATTGGTTTCCCTGAAGTACAAATCGGATTGCTACCTGGTGCTGGAGGCACGCAACGTCTTCCACGCCTTATTGGCATCCAAAATGCCGCGCAACCCCTCATGACCGCAAAGAATTTTAACCCCTTCACAGCTCAAGGCTTTGGCATTTTGAACGAAGTCGTGGATGCTGCAGACGTCGTGGGCAAAGCAAAGGACTATGTGGCAAAGACATCCTCTGCCATTGCGCCATGGGATAAAAAAGGCTTTAAATTTCCTGGCGGCGGCGGCGCTATGGATCCACGTGCTGTTCAAGTCTTCGTTGGCGCTAATGCCATGGCTCAAAAACAAACCAAGCAAAATTATCCTGCGGTTCAGGCCATCTTGTCATGCGTCTACGAAGGATCAATCGTGCCCATGGACACCGCTTTAAAAATTGAAAGCAAATATTTCCTTAACTTGTTGAAAGGGCCAGTTTCACAAAGCATGATCCGCACTCTGTTCCTAAATAAACAAGCTGTGGAAAAAGGATCTCTTCGTCCGAAAGGCCCTGAGAAAAACAAAGTGAAGCGTCTCGGCATGCTTGGTGCGGGCCTTATGGGGGCTGGAATCGCCTATGTTTCAGCAAAAGTTGGTATGGATGTTGTTCTTTTCGATGTCAGCAAAGACAGTGCTGAAAAAGGAAAAGATTATAGCCGCAATCTTGTGAAAAAAGGCGTTGAACGAGGTAAGGTCTCCAAGGAAAAAGGCGATGCACTTCTTGAGCGCATCATCCCAACAGATAGCTATGATGACCTTGCTGACTGTGACTTGATCATCGAAGCTGTTTTCGAAGATCCAAAAGTGAAGAAAGAAGTGACGGAAAAAGTTGAGGCCGTCATTGGCAAAGATGTTGTTTATGGATCAAACACATCAACAATGCCAATTACAGGCTTGGCGAAAAACTTCACACGCCCTCATCAATTTATCGGTATTCATTTCTTCAGCCCTGTGGATAAAATGCCTCTTGTTGAAATTATTATGGGCAATGAAACCGATGATGCAACACTGGCTCTCGCGCTTGACTATGTATCACAGATTAAGAAAACGCCTATCGTGGTCAATGATAGCCGTGGTTTCTTTACAAGCCGTACATTTGGCACCTATGTAACTGAAGGCTATTGCATGGTTCAAGAAGGTGTGAACCCCGCTCTAATCGATAATGCTGGGAAAATGGTTGGGATGCCGGTCGGCCCTCTCGCTGTCGGCGATGAAGTTGCCATTGATCTTTCATACAAAGTTGGCAAGGCAACACGGGATGCCCTTGGTGATGCCTATGTTGCAACTCCAGCCGACGCTTTCGTTGAGAAAATGATGGAACTAGAGCGCTACGGCCGTAAAAACGGGAAGGGTTCTTACGTCTATCCTGAAGGAGGTAAAAAATATCTCTGGCCTGATCTCAATGAACATTTCCCTTTGTCAGATGAGCAGCCAACCCTAGAAGCTGTTAAAGAGCGACTTCTTGTGCGTCAAGTCGTAGAAGCAGCACGCTGTTTCGAAGAAGGTGTCCTCATTGATGCGTCCTCAGCAGATGTAGGAGCAATCTTCGGAATTGGATTCCCTCCTTTCCTTGGCGGTCCTTTCAGTTATTTGGATACTGTTGGTATAGCGAGTTTTGTTGAAACAGCAGATCGTCTTGCCGATAAACACGGCGAGCGGTTCCGGCCGACACAACAATTGAGAGATATGGCATCCTCAGGGGAAACTTTCTACACCCCAACAAACCCCAAAGGTAAGAAGGCAGCATAAGCGTCTCTCTTAAACTATTCTTAAAAGGCCTGATTTCATCGGGCCTTTTTTTTGATCCAAAATAATTCCCGCCCCGTACATAGTTTACAAGTCAGGTTTCCCTAAGGCCTCTCTTGCTTAATCAGGTTTTCCCTCCTGATTTAAGAATAAGTTGGATACGCGTTTTCCAACTTATATTTGCTCAGTGCACACCTGTGCACTCTTGCAAAAGACACAGCACCTTACCACTTGCATCCGAACTTCGGTGTAAGTGGTTTTTTTTGTCTAGACCTTATAAAAAACCTCCCCTATTCTCTCCTTAAGAGGAGTAAAGATTGTGCAGATTTTAGTGGATCAAAAATTTCAATCTCTAGGCTTTGCTGTTCACCTTGGGGCCATTCATTTCCCTGTTCAAGTGACAGAAAGTCCTGCGGGGCTTGTAGAAAGCCTGCAAGCTGAAGCAGAGAGCCGACAAGCAGAAATGATGGGGGAAGCTGCCAGCAGTGATCCCATTATTGCCTCCATAAGGGAGGCCTTCAAAATATGCGGCAAAGATCCCAGTCGATACAGGCCTTCTAGTGAAGCTCTCCTAAGACGTGTCATGTCAGGCAAAGATCTTTATTTTATTAATAATGTCGTCGATGCTGCAAATCTACTCTCACTTGGCACTGGCCTTCCAGTAGGGTGCTACGATATCGATCAGATTAATGGGGATATCACGCTGCGCGTCGGCACAGAAAATGAAACCTATGAAGGCGTTGGTCGCGGATCTATTAACCTTGAAGGCCTTCCTTTACTCGCGGATGACCAAGGCCCTTTCGGCACACCCTATAGTGATAGCCTGAGAACCAGTGTGACGGAAACAACAACAAATTTTTTACTCATTTTATTTGGGCTCAATATAGAAGTCGACTATCTAGAGCAAATTGCCGACGCCGCAGACTTAATCTATTCACAATATTGTATTCCAGAAGACAAATTAGCTGAGCTGGAAAATGAACTTGAAGAGGATCAACTCAATGAGGTATGAAACCGTAAAAATCACCCTCGATGGGCATGTGGGACATGTTGCCCTGAACCGCCCAGCGAAATTAAATGCTATGAGCGGCCTCATGTTTGAAGAAATAGGAGCTGCTGTCGATGCACTTTGTGAAAATCCAGAAGTTAGAGCAATCGTTCTGAGCGGCGGCGAGAGTAAGCATTTCACTGTTGGCCTTGATCTCAAAGAAGCAGCTGGTTTTTTAATGGAACAAGCCAAAGATCCTGCCCGTCACAGAGATAGATTAAGGCGCCATGTAAAAAATTGGCAGCATGGCTTAGACGCCGCAGACCGGGCTCGAGTTCCCGTTATTGCTGCCATTCATAACGCTTGCATCGGCGGCGGTGTTGACATGATTACAGCTTGCGATATTCGCCTTTGTACGAAGGATAGTTTTTTTTCCATCAAAGAAATTGATGTTGGGATTGTTGCAGATGTAGGAACCTTGCAGAGAATTGGCCATTTATTACCGAATGGCCTGGTTCGTGAGTTAGCATATACAGGTCGAGAATTTAAAGCAGAGGAAGCCAAATCATACGGTTTTGTCAATACCGTCTACGACACCAAGGACGATATGCTAGAGGGAGCCTTTGCTCTTGCAAAGATGATAGCATCCAAATCTCCAATGGCCATGACAGGAACCAAAGCCGTTCTTAATCATGCACGAGAGAATAGCATTCAATCTGGTCTTGAGTATGTAGCGACATGGAACAGTGCTATGCTGTTGGGAGATGATGTACAAAAAGCTGCTATGGCAATGCTCAGTAAAGCAGAGGTTGAATTTGAAAATTTGCTTTCCTATGAAACAGCGATTGAGAAAAAGAAAAAGGCTTAAGGTGTGACACAGTCCTCTGTATCCGTAAAAATTTGTGGAATTACCACTATGGAGGCCGCGGAAGCTGCGGCTGAAGCCGGGGCTGCCTATCTGGGTTTTATTTCTTTCCCAAAATCACCAAGACATCTGACTTTATCAAAGGCTCAGGAATTGGGAAAATCACTGCCCCAAGGACCCGCACGTGTCGGCGTATTCGTAAATGCAGCGGAGCAGGATATTCTTGAAATGATCGAGGCACTTGATTTGACGCATCTTCAATTCCATGGTCATGAAAGTCCTGAACATATCCGTGCGCTTAAAGACAAAACCGGCCTGCAGACCATCAAAGCTTTAGCGATTGCTGACAGCAGCGATCTAGAAAAGGCTGTCCCTTATTATAAGAGTGTAGATTTTCTTTTGTTCGATGCTAAACCACCCAAAGGGTCAGACCTACCAGGCGGCAATAATGTCAGCTTACCCTGGGCCTTACTCAGAAACCTCAAAACACCGCTGCCTTGGTTTGTAGCAGGAGGTATTCACAGAGGGAATATGCACGAGGCTGTGCACCAAAGTCATGCCACTATGATCGATATTTCTAGCGGTGTTGAGAGCAAACCAGGGCTAAAAGATATCGCAAAGATCAAAGCCCTCTTGTATGAAATTAAGCAAATGAAATAGTTACAAAAATAACATTTGGGACTCGCTAGCCCTCAGCCTATATCTACTGCGTCGACCCCTCTTTTTTAAGAGAGAGTTGATCCTAAAATGATTTTCAATACAGGATATATCCATGACTTATACCCCAAACAGCTTACGCAGTGGCCCAGATGAGCGCGGTCACTTTGGAATTTACGGCGGTCGCTATGTGAGCGAAACATTAATGCCGTTGCTTCTAGATCTCGAAAAGCAATTTGAAAAAGCATGGCAAGATCCAGCGTATCAAGAAGAACTTGCTTACCTAAACAAGGAATATATTGGCCGCCCGAGCCCGCTTTATTTTGCAGAGCGTATGACAGAGCATTTCGGCGGGGCAAAAATTTACTTGAAGCGCGAAGAGCTAAATCATACAGGGGCTCACAAGATTAATCATGCGATCGGTCAAGTCCTTCTGGCTAAGCGCATGGGTAAGACCCGTGTCATCGCTGAAACTGGCGCGGGTCAACACGGTGTCGCGACTGCTACAGTCGCCGCTTTATTCAACATGGAATGTACAGTCTTTATGGGCGCTGTAGATATTGAACGTCAGAAGCCAAATGTCTTTAGAATGAAACTGTTAGGCGCGGAGGTAAAACCTGTCACCAGTGGGTCAGCGACTTTAAAGGATGCAATGAATGATGCCCTAAGAGACTGGGTGACGAATGTCCATGACACATTTTATATTATCGGCACTGTAGCTGGACCGCACCCTTATCCTAAAATGGTCCGTGATTTCCAGAGCATTATTGGCCAGGAAACTCGCGCACAAATACTAGAAAAAGAAGGGCGTCTTCCTGATAAGCTCATTGCTTGTGTCGGCGGAGGATCCAATGCCATCGGCCTATTCCATCCCTTTTTAGATGAGCCAGATATTAGCATTGATGCTGTAGAAGCTGCAGGACACGGCGTTGACACAGATCAGCATGCGGCCTCTATTCTTGGAGGGAGTCCAGGCGTGCTTCACGGCAATCGCACCATGCTCCTTCAAGATGAAGACGGCCAGATCCAAGAAGCCCATTCTATTTCAGCAGGGCTTGATTATCCTGGCATTGGACCTGAACACGTATGGCTTAATGAAAAGGGCCGTATTAACTACGTCAATGCAACTGATGAGGAAGCTATGGAAGCCTTCCAACTCTGCTGTAAGCTGGAAGGGATTATTCCTGCCTTAGAAAGCAGTCATGCTCTTGCCCATCTTGCACGCATTGCCCCGACACTGGATAAAGATAAAATAATAGTCCTGAACTTATCTGGGCGCGGTGATAAAGATATCTTCACTGTCGCAGATCATCTCGGGGTGGAGATATAAGATGAGCAGATTACCCAAAACATTCGAGAGATTAAACCGTGAAAAGAGAGCGGCTTTTATCACTTTCATTACAGGAGGAGATCCTGATTTTGAAACCTCCCTCAAGATTTTAAAAGGTCTCCCTGCTGCGGGTGCAGATATCATCGAGCTTGGCATGCCTTTTACAGACCCTTCTGCAGATGGTCCAAGCATTGATAAAGCGGCTCAACGGGCTTTAGCCAGTGGTGGGTCGCTTAAAAATACGTTGAAAATGGTCGCAGAATTTCGACATGACGATCAAGAAACTCCTATTGTTCTAATGGGCTACTTCAATCCTGTTTATACCTATGGAATCGAAAGCTTTTCCACAGATGCAGCAGAAGCAGGCGTGGACGGTCTTATTATTGTCGACCTTCCTCCAGAAGAAGATGAAGAACTGAGAGGCCCCGCTAATACTGCCGGTCTTGATGTGGTGCGGCTCATTACACCAACTTCCGATGATGAACGTATTCAAACCATCGTCGACGGTGCTTCTGGTTTTGTTTACTATGTTGCTGTCGCTGGCATAACAGGGGCACAGTCGTCTACGGCGCAAATAGCTGGCGATGCAGTGCAAAGGATTAAAAAACATACAGACCTGCCCGTAGCGATAGGGTTTGGCATCAGAACACAAGAGCAAGCCAGAGAGATGGCAAAGGTTTGCGATGCGGCCGTTGTTGGATCCGCAATTGTGGAAACAATTGCAGCAGATCTTGACAAGAATGGTAAAGCAAGCGTAGAGACAGCATCGAAGACTTTAGAATTTGTCAAAAGCCTCGCTGCTGGTGTAAGATCAGCCTAGGTTTTGTATTATTTACTGAAGGGGTTGCCCGATGAATTGGTTGACAAACTATGTTAAGCCGAAATTACAAGCGGTTTTAAACCGTAAAGATACACCTGATAATCTTTGGCATAAATGTAAAAATTGTGGCCAGATGATCTTTCATAAAGATTTCGTCGCCAATCAATATGTATGCGGTCACTGCGACCATCATGATCGCATGCCTCCTGAAGATCGATTTGCTAGCATTTTCGATCGCAGCACTTATAAGCAACTTGAGATGCCAAAAGTGCAGGAAGATCCTCTTAAGTTCAGAGATACAAAAAAATACCCTGACCGCCTCAAAGATGCCCGTGCTAAAACAGGCGATAATGATGCGGTGAAAGCCGCAGTAGGTAAAGTACAAGGAAATGATACAGTTGTTCTTGTGCAGAATTTCTTCTTCATGGGTGGATCTATGGGTATGGCCGTTGGAGAAGGCATTATCTCTGCCGCTAAACATGCCATTAAAATTGGTGCCCCTCTAGTGATTTGCACTGCATCAGGCGGTGCGCGCATGCAAGAAGGCATTCTGTCATTGATGCAAATGCCTCGTACGACAGTAGCTCTGCAGCTTCTAAAAGAAGCCGGTCTGCCGTATGTGGTTGTACTAACAGATCCCACATCTGGAGGCGTATCTGCTTCCTATGCTATGCTGGGGGATGTTCACATAGCAGAACCTGGCGCTATGATAGCTTTTTCAGGGCCGCGTGTGATTGAACAAACGATCCGTGAAAAACTTCCTGAAGGTTTCCAGCGCAGCGAATATCTCCGCGAACATGGCATGGTTGATATGGTTGTTCACCGCCATCATATGAATGAGGAACTTGGTAAAGTTCTTGGCTTCTTAATGGGAGGCAAGTGGAGTTCTCGCAGCACACAAGCTGCAGAATAAAGTGCTGACCACTCCTGATGAATGAAATCGACCAGAAATGTGCCGCCAGTGATGCTATCCTGACGCGCCTAATGTCTCTGCATCCAAAAGTAATTGACCTCTCGTTGGGGCGATTAATGACGTTGCTTAAAAAACTTGGAAATCCGCAAAACTCACTCCCCCCGGTTATTCATATTGCTGGCACCAATGGAAAAGGATCTACCACTGCAACATTTCGGGCCATTGCTGAGGCAGCAGGCCACCGTGTTCATGCTTACACCAGTCCTCATTTGGTTAGATTTCATGAGCGCATTCGCCTCGCAGGGCAATTAATCTCAGAGACTTATCTGAGTGAAATTCTCCAAGAGGTTGAAGAGAAAAATGCAGGCGACTCTATCACTTATTTTGAGGTTACCACAGCTGCTGCCCTGCTTGCTTTCTCAAGAACTCCTGCTGATTTCTGTATTCTTGAAGTAGGCCTTGGGGGTCGTCTAGACGCTACAAATGTCATCCCAAAGCCAGCCCTAACTTGTATCACGCCTGTCTCGATGGATCATGAGCAATTTCTCGGACATACACTTGAAGCCATCGCTAAAGAAAAAGCTGGGATAATCAAAGAGGATACCCCCCTTATAGTCGGCCCACAGCAAGGTCCTGCTCTACAGGCTATTGCTCGAGAAGCAGACATTAAAAATGCTCCAACATCTCTCTGGAACAAGCATTACGAGGCGGTCATTCACTCTGAAACTGGCGATCTGATCTATGAGGATGCTAAAGGCAAGCTGGTTTTACCTCAATCCACGCTGCACGGTCGTCATCAGATTATGAATGCGGCCATGGCCATTGCTATCGCACGAACACAAAAAGCGCTCTCAATTCCAGAATCTGCGATCAAAGCTGGGCTCGGCTGGGTTCGCTGGCCTGCAAGACTTCAAGAAATTGAAGACAGTCTGCTTAATGATCTTCTTCCCGATGAACATGCCCTATGGTTAGACGGTGGACATAATCCAGCGGCGGCTGTTGTTATAAAGAAATTTATCCATGACGAACTAGGTGAAGATCTTGGAGAACGCCCAGTCTTTCTCATCTTAGGCATGATGGGAACAAAAGATGCCACAGGCTATTTAAAAAATCTTACGGGAACAGTCAATCAGGTTATAGCCGTGGATATTCCCGGCGAAGAAAATGCAGCCGCTCCCGCTTTTCTAGCTGCCGCAGCAACGGATGTGGGAATTCACGGCACTATGGCAACATCAGTGACAAAGGCTATTGAGGCAATCGCCGAGCAGACAAAGACTGGACCAGCCCCTTTTATCTTGTTAGGGGGGTCCCTTTATCTAGCGGGATCAATTTTAAGAGAAATTGGGTATTTACCAGATTAGCCCTAAATTCATTACCGTGAAGCAAGTTTTTGTATATATAAAATTTTCTTTAACTATGGCTTAGCAAATAACCCAAAAATGCACCCTAGAATTGCCTATATACAGAGATATATTCATAGGCTACAGTCGTTTCTTCTAGCATCGCTATTATTCTCAGAAGAAAGGGTAGCGCCTTGTCAAACTCAACAGCCAACCCCGTGAATGTTAAAGCGAGAATAGCTGAACTCGATGTTCTTAGAGGCTTTGCCTTATTTGGCGTAATTCTGGGTAATTTCAGTGAATTTTATCTATTTGGCATTGCTTCTACAGCGGATCAAATGGCAACATCCTCCTATGCTGCGTGGGATCCCTATGTTGCCTTTGTGATAACATTATTTGTGTCTGGAAAAGCGAACACCCTCTTCGCTTTTCTTTTCGGGCTAGGTTTTTATTTACAAATGGATCGATTGAGCGCGCGGGGCGATAACTTTAATCAGATATACTTACGTCGGCTGACTGTGCTTCTTGGGTTTTCTCTTATAAATATCTTCTTCATATCCATATGGGAAATCCTGTTAGTCTATGCCCTAACAGGCTATATACTGTTCGCCATGCGGGATGTGAGTAATCGTGTCCTCGTGGGATTAGGCATCCCTCTCTCCCTGTTCGGAATGTTGGCCATTGGTGGTATTTTTCAGCTTTTCGGCGTGCGCGAAAGTTTGGACAGTGACTGGTATTTTACCGATGCTGCTATTATAGAACGACAAGCACTGGCGGCAGATTGGGGCTATAAAAATCTGATCGCCCACTTCTATGGTTTCACGATGCGTGACTGGATTTTGGGTGGTAGTATGGTTGGCTTTATTTTCTATGCATTAGGCCGATTTATGATTGGTATGTGGGTTGGACGCAAGGGCTGGTTACTGAATCCGGATCAATGGTTGGATGGCTTTAAGCGGTGGCTTATCATAGTCTTACCACTCGGTCTTGGATTAGATATCGTTGCCTATTTCATGCCCGAATTTTCAGGAAGCGACCTTATCCAAAAGGCCTTGCAGGTTGTTGCAACACCTTTAACCGCAGCCGGATATATTTGCTTGATTGTCTTAGGTTTACGGTCCCGTTTTTGGGTGCGTATATTGCCCGTCTTTGCGCCTGTGGGACGAATGGCCCTGACCAATTACGTACTCGGCGGCATTATGCTCATGCTGTATTATTATGGGCCGTTCGGACTGTATCAGGCTGGTAAAGTAGGCCTGTCAAAGCCTATGCTTTTTGTAGTTTTTTCATATGCGTTTCTAGTTTTGTATAGTCACATTTGGCTCCGATATTTTGTCTATGGCCCTCTGGAATGGGGATGGCGCGCCCTAACGTATGGCAAGCGTCCGAGTTTTCGCAGAATGTCTAATCGCAAAACCAACTAACTTCAAGTTACCCTTCATAGGGAACTGGGCAATTTCCAGGTAAATTTTTGCCTTTGATCCAATGGCGCCCAATTCATAGCAGGGCATGGATGGACCGTTCCAACAAAAAGGGCGCAGTCAGCTGACTGCGCCCTTTCTCAATCCAGAGATATATCTTTTAAATGTTATCGCCCAACCATTGATCAAACTGACCTTTAGGCATTGCACCCATTTTTGTTGCCGCTGCTTCACCGTTTTTCATAACGATCACGGTCGGGATGGATCTGACACCATATTTTGTCGGCGTCATTGGGTTTTCATCAATATTCATTTTCGCAATGATAATATCATCACGCTCACCAGCCGTTTGATCCAAAACTGGTGCAAGCATTTTACAAGGACCACACCATGGCGCCCAAAAATCAAGCACGACTGGCTTATCTGCATTCAAAACTACATCTTCAAAATTGTCATCATTGACTTCTATCACAGCCATATTCTTATCCTTTTCATTACCCGTAAAATTCATCATTGAGTTCAAAATAGGTGCAGGAGAGCATAAGGTCAATACACAGTGATCGATTATTGTGATTGGGAGAATAGATCATGACTAGGTGATTTAATCTAAACCTCCATAATCGTGAGAATATCTGTCCATAAGAGGTAACATTTCACTTTTTTGTCAGGATAAATATCTTCAAGGGCCAATCTGTAGAGCGCCATCTGTCGTTGGTAGGCCTCAGGAACATCCTGGGCAGAACGCGGGGCTGGCTGATTAGTTTTATAATCTACAATTTTAACTGACTCCTCAGTCACAACCAGTCGATCGACCTGTCCAGAAATCACATGGCCATTTGACAGAAGACCCGCAATGGGGACTTCAGCACGACTTTGAGGTGAAAAGAGATCCGCAAAATCTTGATCTTCAAGAATAGAGAGAACTTCTTGACCCATTTTCTTTTGCTGCGTTTGACTTAGGTTATGGCCAGGATGTGCTAAATATTCAATAGTCGCTTTCCCCCGCATGTCCGAGCTTAATTCTGGCAGCCATTCTAGCAGGCTATGGATAAGGTTGCCTCTCTGGAATGGCCGATCCGTGACTCTGCTCAAGGGGCTTCGTGCTGCCGGCTCATCATGATCTGGTCTGGAAGGAACTAAGGGGCGGGACGGAGTAGGCTCTTCAGGCATAACGTTTTTGGCCCAGTTGGGCACCTCATGAATTTGCTTCACACTCGTTTTACTTTCAGAGGTGTCTATAGGGCTCTTTTGTGGCACGGCAAAGCATAAGCTTTCACCCTCTGAATCTTGCCTCGTAAATGAACCCTCGATCGCTTCAAATCCCTCTTTAATGAGTTCATACCAGCAATCCTCACTGATTTTTCGCTTCTTTTGCCAGCCTGTAATAAAGAGGTGATCCTCAGCCCGAGTCATCGCTACATAAAGCAAGCGTCGATATTCTGCCATCATCTCTATTTTATGTTGTGCTTTCAAATCATCTACAAGAGACAAGTTCTTAATACCAGAGGTCCAAAGCAGCCACGATTCTGCGCTCTCTTGTGAGCCTTTTGTTAGTAAGGCTGTATCGCGCCCTATTTCAGGAACACTTGTGGTATCGGGAAGGTAGACAATTGGCGCTTGCAATCCTTTAGATCCATGCGCCGTCATTATGCGAACACTATTCCCAGCCTCCTCCATATCCCGTTTAATGGTCACGTCCGTCTGTTCAAAGGCGTGAAGAAAAGACTGCAGAGAGGGGCTGTTTAATCGTTCAAATGTGAGAGCCATGTCCAGCATTTCGTCAAGGGCATCGTGACATTCTTCCCCCAGGCGATGGACCAATTTTTTACGGCCATCAAACTCATTGAGAAGGGTCATGAGGAAATCAAACGGTGTGCCTCGATCCACTTCATTCAAGCAAGCCGACAGAAAGTCATAAATTTTTTGATACTCAGGTCTTTCTGAGCGCCGCGATACAAGTTGTTGCCACAAACTGACGGGTCTCTCATAGGCTAAGTCGAATAATGCTTCTTGTGTAAGTCCAGCGAATGGCCCCGTTAACACCTCAGCCAAAGACAAGTCATCTTCAGGCTGTAGCATAAACCGCATGAGAGAAAGAAGATCCATAACTGGGGCTTCAGATGCCAACTGTATGCGATCTCGGCCACTGACAGGAATATCTAAGATTTTGAGGGCCCGGGTGAGCTGCTCTACAAAGCGTGAACGTTTACGCACAATCACTAAGATATCACTGGGCCTGATTGGCCTCCCCTTCGCTTCAAGGCGATGCTCGTTTTTTATTTGGTCAGCGATGTGACGGGCGACTTTCCAAGCTGTCTTCTGTTCTGAATCTGATGCTTCTTCCTGAGCTATCGGCGCCTGCCATGTCTCTTTATCTGCATCAGACTTTTCTTCAGTTACTTCTTCGATTTCTAAAGGCCAAAGTTCTACAGACCCCGCATATCCTTGACGGTGATAGTCATGTTTAATTTCCTCCTCATCTGAAGTGACCCCTGGATAGCCCCGTCCTCCCTGTCTAAAGACCTGATCCACAAGCGTTAGAACAGCGCCTCCTGACCTGAAAGACTGGTTCAAAGGTATTTGGCCATATGCCATCTGAGCATTCTCAGCGCGGTTAAACACTCTGCTGCGGGCTGCAATAAACTCTTTTGGGTCTGCATTTTGAAAGCTATATATAGACTGCTTTACATCGCCAACGGCAAAGACAGTACGTGCAAAATGACTTGCCGCGTCTTGGCCGACCTGTTCCTCGCGCGCACCTTCTCCTGAATAAAAGTCTGAAGCCAATGTTTCCACTACATCCCACTGATTAGCGTTGGTATCTTGCGCTTCGTCGACAAGAATATGATCAATGCCGCCATCCAATTTATATAATATCCAAGAGGCAGCGCCAGATCCGGCAAGAAGCGAAACAGTGCTGTTAATCATGTCATCAAAATCAACCACACCGCGGGCTTGTTTTAAAGTTCTATAAGCATCAATCTGATCAAATCCCAATGTTAATAGGGCTGTTGTCGCATCAATCATTTCCAACGTCAGTAGTTTTTGATTGAGCACGTAAAGTCGTTCCTGTTCCTCCTGATAGATCTCGACCAAATGCGTTGCTTTTTCAGATGTTTTTTTGGTTGGTATATTTTTAAGAGGCGCCGCTCCTGTTTTTGTTAGAAAGCCGTATTTATAGTCAGAGAAATACCGAGTGCGCTCAGTTTCCTCAGCTTTTAAAAAGCTCTCAATCTGTCCTGCAATGGCCTGCTCTTTTTTACTACCACTGGTGAAACAAACCAGTAGCTCTTTTAAGCCTTCTAGCGAAAAACTCTCATCCTTGACGGAACTCTCTATTAACAGTTGAGTTGATTGTTGAGGGTCAAAATTAAAATGACGAAGCAAAGCGGATCTCAAGCCAATTTTCCCGTGTGATTTCAAGAGTTTTTGAACCTCAATGCCTTTGTGCATCAGGCCTTCCATGACTCTGTCAAAATCAGCTTCATTCACACGCTTTGCAACTTCAGATAAGGCTGATTGCTCTACATTACTCTTGAGAACACGATCTCTTGCTTCAAGTTTCACTGTTGCAGCCATTTGATCATCTAACGCTTCAAATCCAGGAGCAATGCCAGCCTCGAGAGGAAAGCGACCCAGCAAGGACTGACAAAAACTGTGAAAGGTCAGAATTTGCAGCCCACCAGAAAGGTCTAAAACTTCTGCAAACAAACGTCTAGCACGCGCAAGAACTTCCGGAGAAGCCTCTTCATCAACGCGTCTTTTCAGAGCTGATTTTAGCTGAACATCATTCATCACAGCCCATGCGCCTAGCTCGCGGAATATCCTTGTTTTCATCTCAGCCGCAGCGGCCTTTGTGAAGGTAAGACAAAGGATATTGCCTGGGGCCGTACCGCCTACCATTAACCGCAATACACGTGCTGTTAAGACATGGGTTTTACCTGTACCAGCAGACGCGCCAACCCAAACGGTTGTTTCAGGGTGCGTCGCCATTGCTTGCTCGGGGGACATTTTAACCATTCTCATCCCCCTCTCGGCTTATAGATTCTAAGGAGGCACCAAGGCCATTTTGCCATTCTTTCACTCGTGCCAGCTGATCATATTCACCATATCCTGTGATATCAGCCCGCGGGCTAGCCAAATAGGGTGTTTCCCTTTGATCGAATATTTCAATAAGATGACGCAGTCCTTCCTCAGCCTGCAGGATGGCGCCCTCAACATCTTTCACTGGTCTTTTGCTTTCAGCGACTTCTAGCCCTCCCTTTAAATGAATATATGTTAACGAAGCAATACGCCCGGGTTTTAGCGAGGGAAAGCCACCTTGCTGAATAATAAAGCCCTCTAAAGGCAGTTGGGGCGCATACCCAGCTAACACTCTTTTTGGGGTTGGTGGCTGGCCTGTCTTATAGTCAATTATTTCATATGCGTCCGACTGAATAGTCTGATCGATTCTATCGGCAAAAGCCTTAAGCTTAAAGTTCAGCCCTCTCAGCTCAACAAGGCCCCGTTCTTCTATAGCGACGGGATTTATTTTTCCTCGGCGTTCCTCTTGCCATGCGACAAACCAGCCCGCGATCTGTTCAAATCGCGGCCACCAAAAAGCATAGACAGAAGGCATTAACAGATAAGCACTAAAGACCTCTCGTCCTATGGATAAAAGTCTGTCAACTCCCGCTTGACCTGTTTCAGCACCCTTCTCTTTTAAGAATCGCTCTAGGCATGCATGAATGAGGGTTCCTTTATCTGCTGCACTGGGCTTAGCATCCACAGAGTCTAATTTCGACAAGCCCAGAATCTTGCTCGCATAGAGCGTATAAGGATCACGCATCCACGTTTCAACCTGTGTCACAGACAACTCTCTCGGTCTTGCTGAAACAGGCGGTCTAGGGGTTGGTGGTTGAACCGGTTCATAGGTCCCAACTTGATCCAATTGTTCTGCCCACAAAAGATAAGGTTTTTTTGCTTCTGGTAAAAACCCAAGAAGAGCCTCCAGCCTCAAAAGCCATCGACTTGGTACAGTTGGGCTGCCATCAACTTTTTCTGCTCTCGAGATATAGACTGTGTCAGCGCAAATCGCCTGCATGAAGTCATGCGCACTTTGGCCAATCTTTCGGTCAAGCGCAGGCAAGCCAAACAAGTGCCGCATTTCTCTACTCATCCAAGGATCTGCTTGCGTTTCTGCCGGCCAGGTTCCCTCATTGACGCTGCCTAAAACCATCACGTCCGTGCGCTGTAATCTAGCCTCCATTGTTCCCCATATTGAGAGTCGAGGATGAGCCCCAAACTTAGGACGGATCGTTTCTCGTTTTATCATTTCTTTCAGCAACGGTGCAAATTCAAAGGCAGGATAAGCAGGCAGACTCTGGCACTCACTGATCATGTCAGAAATCGCTATCGCCAAAGCCTCTCCTGCATCGCCGCGCCATAATTGATCAGCCCCTTCTTGATCAGGGCTTGTCGCCAACTTTTCTGCCACCCGGATAAATTCTTTTAAACAATCTGCAAACCGATGCCCTTGATCAAAAGCAAGAGCAATTGGCTCAACCAGCTCTATGAAGAGAGTCAGGCTTCTGTAGTCTTTTTTAGGGAATGGATGACGTTTATCAGAAGTTTTTTGCGCCGCATATTTTTTCAGGCCGACAAGACCACTCGTTGGGCGTGGTCCGCGAAGAACATATCGATCAAGATGCCGTACAAATTGACGATAGTCTGACCGGAGCATTTCCATACTCATAAAGGGGTGCTGCAAGAAAGCTAAAAGGGTTATCGGTGAGAAGTCTGCGGCAAATAGATCGGCAAAGAGTTGGAGAAAGGCTCCTGTTTGACTGATGGTTGCAGGGTCACCCGCACTATCATCTACTCTAATATCCCAACGCTTTAAAATCGATTTAACATGCGTTGCCAACAACCGATCCGGGGTCACTAATGCAGCAGTCTTGCCTGCAATTTCTAGCGTTTCACGCATGATTAAAGCGATGGTCGTTGCCTCTTCTCGTCGGGTGGGACAGACAAGAACCGACAGGCCTTGTGAGGCCGCTTGGGCTTGGGCCTTATCTCTCGTCCAGGGGCTATTTTGCCACTCACCCAGAGCTGAACTTGGAAGCATAACATCACGCATTAATTGACATTTCAAACTGATATCATTAGTCCCCTGCCACTCTAGGACATCTTCTCTCTCTAGCTGTAAGCTGTCCAATAGAGTATGCATTACATGCTGTGGATGAGAAGGATGAGCTGATAGACTTTGCCATGCTTCTCTACTCATGTCTTGATCAATACCAGGCAAGATGACCCAGCCTTTCTCTAATTTAAGTACAGCTTTAATTAAGGCCCGTGTTGCCGGAATTGTCCCTGTGGAGCCTGCCACTAGAACAGGCCCTTTCGGGGGTTTTTTATCCCATGAACGGATGAGGGCCTTCATCAGTTTATCGCGCCGCGCAGCTGGATTAATCTGCCCTGCTTCTTCAAGAATAGCCGGCCAAAAATTAGTAATAATTTTTAAAAAATCTAAAGTAATTTGCCAATGCTTTGCAAAGTCTTCAGCTACAAGATCTACCAATCCCTCGTATGATAGGCCTTCTGTTTCGACTTGATCCATAAACCGCATTAACTCGCCTGCCAATCGCCAACTTTGAGCCGGAGCAAGATCGATGCGTTGGTTCAGCTTCATCCATCGCTCGACTTGAACCATCAGTAGGGATTGGCGTTCCTTGGCTCGAATAGATGGGGGAATGCTAGCGATATCAAAGGCAATGTCGCTGCTCAAGAATTCCATCTCTTCCTCGTCCACATCTCCGATGGCTCGGATAGAAGGCAATAAAATAGGCTTTCTGCCCGCCACTTTTATGAAAGCTTCTCTTACCGATCGAACAGCTCGTCTATTGGGCACCAGAATAAGGCAGTCAGATAAGGCAAATTCATGCCCTGTCTGAAACCGTTCAATCATCCCTTCTGCAAGGGTATCAGCGAAAGGGAGGTCTGGGGAAATCGTATAAATATCAGGCCGCGACGGAAACATTCAGATTATCCTTCAATCTTTTTAAGAAGATTGTCTGCTTCATTTCGGGCGTCTGGATCGCCAACATGAAGCCATGTTCCCTTGTATAAGGAACCAAACAAACGCCCTTTGGCCTCGGCTTTTCTAAATAGACGTCGCATAGACCACTGCCCAATCTCTTCCCCGTCGAAGCAGGTTGCTTTCATCAGTCTTACACCAGCAAACATATGACTGGCCGAAGGTGCGTTGCCTCTGAGCTCGACTTCTCCGCTGACTTCATTGAAAAACAAATCTCCAACGCCGTCATACCCAGGTGCCTCTTCCACACGCATTACAGCCAAACAGATATCCATCCGTGACTCGTCAAAATCAGCAGCCAATTGCTGCAGAAGCTGTCTCTCTCCTGTATCAATCCAGAGGGCATCGCTATTGATAACATAAAAAGGATCTTTCCCTAACAAAGGAAGAGCTTTCATCACCCCGCCCCCTGTCTCTAATAGAGCCTCTCGTTCGTCAGACAGTAACACCTGTGGACCAATCGGGCGATTTTCTAGTGCTGTTTCGATTTGACTAGCCAAATGATGGACATTGACGACCACCCTTTGAACGCCGGCATGAAAGCAATGGTCCATGGCTCTATCCAATAATGAAATACCATTCACCTGAACCAAAGGTTTAGGAGTATGATGGGACAACTCCCCCATCCGTGTTCCTTTCCCTGCAGCCATAATCATGGCGTTGGTCCCTATGGGAAACTTATCTCTGATCATGTTACTATCAGCGACTGCCTTTCTGCGCTGTTGCGGGATATATTGCTCTAGAAAATCCCTCAAGGGCTTGAGGATGGGCGCCTGTAAATTCCGTTCCACCATTTGCCACACATGAGAAATATAGGGCAAATAATCCTCTTTTTGGTCTCTCAGAAACAGTCTGTAAAAAATTCCTATAATTTTTAGAGACCTCTGTGCACCAAGAATGGCATAAAACGTCCGGAATTCCTGCTCATTTCCTGTATAATTTGATAAATACTGACGAAGGCAGGCTTCTTCTAAGTCTGGTGAAACAATCCGCCGGGCATCTTGCGTTAAGGAAACCAAATCATAAGCAGGGTGTCCTATGACGGCGTCTTGATAGTCCAGCTGTCCCAAATGATCAGCCTCCAAAACCATTAAGTTTTCAGCATGATAGTCTCTCAAGACAATTTTCTTCTGAAACGGGGTTTGAGAAAGAAATTTCAACGCTGGTTCAAGAGATTTAAAAAAAGCGTCTCTTCCTCTATAATCACCAAATATTGCAGGCATATACCAGTCTGCAAAGAGTGAAACCTCTCGGTGGTACAGGGCTTCGTCATACTCAGGGAGAGCTTCAGCGGGGTCTTCTTTGTGCAAATCTGAGAGTATAGAAATTGCTTTCAAATACAGTCTCTTTTCTCTTTCCGGTGACCCTTCTACGGCCTTTTTCAAAACATCCGACCCAAAATCTGACAGAACTAATAGGCCTAGTGCTTCATCTTTTGCGATGATTTTAGGAGTAATAATTTTATCAGAACCGCAAGATTGCAGTATATCTGTAACTTGAAGAAAAGCGATTACGGATTCAATGGGCGGCGGTGCATCCATTAGAATAAGAGACTGCTCACCCTTCTTAAGGCGTTCATAACGACGAAATGAAGCATCCCCAGCGATGACTTTACGCTGCCAACCCGACATTCCATTTTGTTGCAAAAAATCATCAATGATCTGATCCCGTTTTTCCCGCAATCTCTGTGTCATTATTTTCTCTTTTCAAGGCGTTTTTGCCACTGCTGATTACCGTATAGGGAAATGTGCCGGCTTTTATCTTTTGGATCATTCTTCAGTGTGAATACAAGACAGTCTTCTTGGAACTCGGCAGGCAATCGATCTGGCCACTCCACTAATAGAGCTGCATGGTCTAAGGCTTCCTCAAACCCAAGCTCATATATTTCATCGCTCTCTTCTATTCGATATAAATCTGAATGCCATATGTTCATTTTATCTGTCTGATACTCTTGAACGAGGGTAAATGTTGGGCTGGGCACTTCCATGGCATCATCTTCACAAAGAAATCGAATAATTGCTCGCGCTGTCACACTTTTTCCTGCCCCTAAATCACCAACCAAAGCCACGATATCGCCGACACGAAGTAGACGCCCAATCTGTATGGCGAAAGCTTCGGTCTCTTGTTCACTATAACTCTGGAAAGAAAAAATGGGCAGTTGAGACATATGATACCTAATAAAAAGAGAGGTTATTGAATAAATTTTATGGGAAATGTCAGTTGAATTTCAATATTTTCATTTTGATTTTCATGCATTGTAACATATCCGTTATGAATTGAAACAATCGATCGAACTAGCGTCATATCCAAACTTCCTGCACTCTGAAGGGCCACGGTGCGTTCTTGATCAATTGTTCGCCGTAATGAATCTAAATCATAGGGATCGACTAAGGTCCGAACAATAGATGCACTCACTTGGATGGATTCAGAATCGACCAATGTTGCTGAAAGAGAAATCGTTGCTTTTGGCTTTGAAATATTACCAATTGAACTCACCAAACTATAAAGCATTTGTTTAATTCGAGTCCCATCCAATTCAAGGGTGGGTACATCTTCAGCAACGGACCAAAGCATCTGAGACTTTCTCCGCCTCAGTTGATCCAATGTCATGTCTTCAACAAGAGAGAAAACTTCTATGAGGTCAACGTCTTCAATTGCTAATTCCGCTTCACCTGAATCAATCACAGCAATATTCAAGACGTTGGTAATAAGATGATTCAGTCCATCAGCAGCCTCTCTCACACTGCCTAAAGTGTCAATCTGTTGATCTTTTAGTGAACCATAGAGCCCTTGAATTAGAAGATCAGAAAATCCAATAATGCTGTTGAGCGGCGTTCTCAGTTCATAAGCCATATTGGCGATAAAGTCAGATTTCATTCGGGCTGTCGTCTCAAGAGCTTGAGACCGTTCTCTCAGAGCCAATTGTATATTGAAGCTGTCTGTTATATCCGTCAGTGTCAACAATGAGGACCCATCGGGAAGCGGAACAACTGAATATTCCATAATCCGATCATTTGGAGCACGCCAATTTTCTCGCCGTTGATCTCGTTGAGATATCCAGCCAGAAAGCTGTGTAAATAAGTCTAAATTGGCCTGTAAAATGCGAGACTGAACGCCCTCCAACTCAGAATGTAAGCCAAGGGCTGAAAGGGCGGCGTCTGAAATTTGCTGGACGTGCATTCCCACAAGTGTGCCGACTTGCCCTTCCAAATCCTGTAAATTCCATAAATCCACAATGCCATGATTGTAAAGCTTGAGAGAGCCGTCAGATCCAAATAATGCGACCGCTTCTTGCAGGTTTTCTAATGTCTGACTTTGGACAGCCGTTAAAGTATGAACAGATTGCTCTAACGCGAGCTTATCTGTCATATCCTCAAATAACAGCAGCAAACCACCGAGGGGATGCGGCTGGGTAAGAACTCTATAGGTAGAACCGACGGGCATATGCCAAGTCTCTTCTACAGGTTCGAGAAGCCCTACATATTGTTTGAGAACATTGTCTTTCCACTGCTTAAAATCAACTTGTTCAGGCAAGCGACGTAATGCCCTCATTTCTTCGAGTAAATCATTATGGCTGATCCGTTCGGCCAGGACAGTTTCTTCAACCCCTGTTAGTCTTTGAAAGGATTGATTATAAAATGTCAGCCGCTGATCAGGCCCAAAAATGGCCACGGGACTTGCCAGCCTATTTAAAGTGACCGATTGCGATTCCAGAACGCGGTTTAATTCTGAAAGTGCATCTTCCTCTGCTGTGATATCAATGGCTATGGAAAGAATTGACTTTTGATCCGGTGCTGATTTGTGAATCACCATATAAGCACGGCGTTGTCCTTCGACAATGGCATATTGGCGCTCTTGTGTTGTCCTTTTATTCTCAACCACATTTCTATAAATGCGGTCACGGCGATGAGGCTCTTTTTGTTCAATCAAACTGATCTTACGTGAGAGAACATCGTCCAAGCTTTTGCCGTCCACAGCTTTTAAATAAGCATTATTCACATATAGGACTGTCCCAGATGTTTCCCATATCCATACAGGTACAGATAAAGTATTGAGGACGCCGCTTGTTAAATCCAACTGCGTCTTTAGGGCTTTCACTTCGTGAAGATCATCCCCTGCACCTGTTACTCTTTTTGGGTTTTTCTCAAGCCACACCACATAGGACGGCATGCCACTTGGACTTTTATCAATATGATCAATTGTCACTGAAAGAGTGCCATTCCCCTCTCGCTCGAAGATAAAACCTGTGAGTGTCCCTCCTCTAGAAGGACTTTGAATAAACAGATCAATTTCTGCGTAGATTTTATGAGGGAAGACATTTTGTAAATCGGAAAAATGAGCTGGTGCTGTCGATATATTCAATAGGTCGAGAGCTTTTTTGCTATAGTCTAGTGAGCCATCTTCATAGACCCATAGAGGTTGTCGGGAGCGTGTATTAAGCCATCGATCAAATAAATCAAGCTGGGTTTCTAAAAGAGTAACCTGTATTTTATCTTTATAGAGGCGATAAAAAACAATAAAAAGAGCCGCAAGTAAGACAATGGCTATAAGGCCTACTACATAAATGGTCTGTTCCAATGGCATCACATCCGACTCCCCTACCTTTTCTACTTACAGGAAAGAAGATAAAAAATAAAGGCTGCCGACTCATTCTGTCTGACAGCCCTTACGATGCATTTACAATCTGCTCTTAGAGACTAAGTTTAGCCTTCAGCGCGGTTGTTAGGTCTGTCTTTTCCCAAGAAAATCCACCGTCAGCATCCGGCAATCGGCCAAAATGGCCATACGCTGCTGTCCTCTCATAAATCGGTTTATTCAATCCAAGATGAGTTCGAATGCCGGTTGGACTTAAGTCCATAAGTTCTTGCAAGGCCTTTGACACTTTTGCAGAATCAACTTTTACCTTGCCCCACAAATCCACATACACAGAGAGAGGTTTAGCAACACCAATGGCATATGATAACTGAATGGTACAGTTATCAGCAATACCTGCAGCGACAACATTCTTTGCTAAATACCGCGCTGCATATGCTGCTGATCGATCTACCTTTGTCGGATCTTTCCCTGAGAAGGCGCCGCCCCCGTGAGGTGCAGCCCCGCCGTATGTATCGACAATAATTTTGCGACCCGTTAGGCCTGTATCTCCATCAGGACCCCCAATAATAAACTGACCTGTTGGATTAACATAAAGCTCATCATCAGATGGCATCCACCCTTCAGGTAGAACCTCAGTTACAATATCTTTCACCAATGCCTTAAGTTCAGCCTGGGTAACCCCTTCAGCATGCTGTGTAGAAACAACCACGGACGTTGCACCAACAGGGTATCCATCTTTATATTTCAATGTAACCTGTGACTTACTATCAGGTTCCAACCGTCTATCGCCGCCGTGGCGAACAGCTGCAAGCTTTTCCAAGATTTCGTGACTGTAAGCAATGGGCGCAGGCATGAGATGCTCTGTTTCATTACAAGCATAGCCAAACATAATACCCTGGTCGCCAGCGCCTTCTTCTCCTTGCTTATCTGCAGAATTATCAACACCCATGGCAATATCTGCGGATTGAGCATGGATATAGTTATGGAGCACTGCTGTTTCCCAGTGGAAACCATCTTGCTCGTACCCAATAGACTTCACTGCAGCACGAGCAGCATTTTCT
Organism: Temperatibacter marinus; assembly: GCF_031598375.1. Lineage (NCBI taxonomy): Bacteria > Pseudomonadati > Pseudomonadota > Alphaproteobacteria > Kordiimonadales > Temperatibacteraceae > Temperatibacter > Temperatibacter marinus. Next base: position 1,345,086 of record NZ_CP123872.1, on the reverse strand, counting down.
ATCTCATCATGGGTGACATCATGCGCACAGCGGACTTCACCAGCCAAGACAATTCGATTGGTCGTCACAAGTGTTTCTACAGCCACACGAGACTGAGGGTCTTTAGAAAAATATAAGTCAACAATTGCATCCGAAACACGATCCGCAACCTTGTCAGGGTGTCCTTCAGAAACAGATTCACTTGTAAAAAGATATTCGCTCATAAGGCTTCCTCTTCTAGCAATTAGTAACGGTAATGCTCAGGCTTATAAGGCCCTTCGACGGGTACGTTGATATAATCCGCTTGCTCTTGCGACAATTTTGTTAATTTTGCGCCGAGTTTCGCAAGGTGAAGTTCAGCTACTTTTTCATCCAAATGTTTTGGAAGAACATAAACTTCTTTCTTATAAGCTGCTGCGTTTTTCCAAAGTTCTATCTGAGCAAGGACTTGGTTGGTGAAAGAGGCTGACATTACAAATGAAGGGTGGCCTGTTGCGCACCCAAGATTTACGAGGCGACCTTTTGCAAGCACAATGAGGCGTTTTCCATCAGGGAATACAACTTCGTCAACTTGTGGCTTCACTTCTTCCCACTTATAATTTTCTAAACCAGCGATCTGAATTTCACTGTCAAAGTGGCCGATATTGCAGACGATGGCTCGGTCTTTCATATCGCGCATATGCTCTAGAGTGATAATGTCAACATTACCAGTTGTTGTCACAAAAATATCTCCAATAGATTTTGCATCATCCATTGTCACGACTTCATACCCTTGCATGCAAGCCTGAAGAGCACAAATAGGGTCGATCTCTGTTACAAGAACACGAGCACCTTGGCTGCGCAGTGATTCTGCAGAGCCTTTCCCCACGTCACCGAAACCACAGACAACTGCAATTTTACCTGCAATCATGACATCAGTTGCACGTTTCACGCCGTCCACAAGACTTTCACGACAGCCATAAAGATTATCAAATTTAGATTTTGTTACACTATCATTTACGTTAATAGCAGGCACAAGCAGACGGCCTTCTTTTGCCATCTCATAAAGGCGGAGAACGCCTGTTGTCGTTTCCTCTGAAATACCCTTACACGCCGCCATAATCTCTGGATAGTCCGTATGAAGAATCTGTGTTAGGTCTCCTCCATCATCAAGAACAATATTAGGTGTCCAACCCTCTGGACCCTTAATTGTCTGATGAATACACCATTCAGCTTCTTCTTCTGTTTCGCCTTTCCAAGCAAAGACAGGAATGCCTGAAGCAGCCATTGCCGCAGCAGCATGATCCTGGGTAGAGAAAATATTACAAGAAGACCAGCGAACTGTCGCACCAAGTGCAGTGAGCGTTTCGATCAAGACAGCAGTCTGAATTGTCATATGCAAACATCCTGCAATCCGCGCTCCCTTCAAAGGTTGCTCGTCACCATATTCATCCCGCAAGGCCATCAAACCCGGCATTTCTGTTTCAGCTATATTAATTTCTTTACGGCCCCAATCTGCAAGAGAAAGGTCAGCAATTTTATAGTCAGCCATAGTCAACTCCTATCGACATATATGTAAATTTGGTAGCTGTATAGCACCAGAAGTCCAAAAGATAAAGATATCTTTATATGATTATATTAAACTGCTTAAAAAATTCTTAAAAGGAGCGAAAACTACTCTGATTCACCGAATTTATCTTCAATGAGTGCCTTCAAAGCTTGAGAGAGTGACTCTTCTTCTGGGCCAGAGAGACTCAGCGTGATCGAATCGCCTTGTGCGGCTCCTAGCATCAATAATCCCATAATGGATTTACCGTTAACAGTGGTGGCTCCCTTTGTGACCTCTACAGAGAGATCACAGTCTTCAACAAGCCGTACGAATTTTGCTGAAGCCCGTGCGTGCAGGCCTCGTCTATTGAGGAGGGTGGCTGTTAAGGAGATCATTAGCTGCCCAATACATGACTAGCAACATTGATATATTTGATGCCTGCTTCTTTTGCAGCTTCGACAGCTTGATCAAGGGAAGAGTCGCGCCTCACACTGGCGAGTTTAATGAGCATCGGCAGATTAATACCTGCGATTACTTCCACACGATCTTTCTCCAAAAGAGAGATGGCAAGGTTCGAGGGAGTGCCACCAAACATATCCGTCAGCAGAATAACACCGTTATCACAATTGGTTTCTGCGACCGCTTTCTGGATCTCTTCCCGCCGAATTTCCATATCATCATCAGGGCCGATACATATTGCTTGAATAAAATCCTGAGGTCCAACCACATGCTCTGTCGCAGCAATAAATTCTTCCGCTAAGCGACCATGAGTCACCAGTACCATTCCAATCATATCAAACTCCCACACCTATAGATAAAATTCCTAAGGTAATTCCTTAGTCTTTTGGCATATCTCTGTGCCAACAATGTAACTCTAATCCGTCCTCATCGAGCAATCCAGAAAATTTTTCAACCATCATCACTGATCGATGCTTTCCGCCGGTACAGCCAAAAGCGATGGTTAAATAACTTTTCCCTTCCGCCTTATATTTTGGCATCAAAAACGAAAGCAAATCAACGACCTTTGTCACAAAGGGCTCATAGGCTGGGTCATCGGCAACATAGGATTGCACAGCCGCCGTCTGTCCTGTCAGAGGTTTCAATGCAGTTTCATAATGCGGATTTCTAAGAAACCTCACATCAAAAACCAAATCTGCTCCCCGAGGTATGCCTTTAGAATAGCCAAAAGACATGAGAGTGAGCACCAGTTTTGCCTCTTCTGATCCCATTCTGTCCTTCACCAAAAGCCGCGTATCTGTCGTTGACATAGTTGTAGTGTCAATGGTGCTGCTCGCATACTTTCGGACCGGATCCAGTAAGGACCGTTCCATTGAAATGCCGTCTTCTATAGGGCGATCTTTTGAAAGCGGATGAATACGGCGGGTCTCTGAATACCGCTGGACTAAAATAGAATCAGCCGCGTCCAAAAAGAGTATTTCAGCAATGATATTAGTTGTCGACTTGAGATGTTCAACACTCTTTCGAAGAAGGGCAGCGTCGAAGCCCTGAGTACGGCTATCAACACCAATGGCAACATTTCCTTCCATCAAGAGCGCAGGCGTTACCATTTCAATCACATCTAATGGGAGGTTATCAACACTATGAAAGCCACAATCCTCTAACGCTTTGAGCGCTGTCGATTTCCCCGCTCCAGACAACCCTGTCACGATAACAAGGCGCCGAGAAGAAAGAGTGGAACGACTGAGATTTTGATTTGCCACACGAGCCCCTAAATCAGAAATTATAAATCCTGACCACAGACTAATGCAATTTTTAGTGGGGTGGAAGCATCAAAAGAGTGAAGCGCCAATCTTTTTACTGCAATGCCTAAAATCTCTGTCTGTGCATCTTCATCTTCTGGCATACGTGGCACATCCTCTCGGTCACAAAGATCGACAACGGCAAACAAGGGATAGGGCGTATCAAGTGGTAAAACCTCAGAGACATAGATAATGCCTACCCCTCTCACTTCCAGCATGCCATGAAGCTCAGGCGCTGCACGGACAAAGACTGACCGATCCGCTTGAGAAAGAACAACATAATCATCCCCAATGAGTTTTGCCCCTTTCGCTAGTAATCGCAAAGCCAAATCAGACTTCCCAGCGCCACTAGCACCGCGTAGCAGAATTGCTTGACCATTCACTTCTAGGGCTGTTCCATGGACAAGCATAGACCTCCTTTAGCCAAAAGCACCAATCTCATGCCCCAGTAAGGCAGAAATTGTCAGCACCAAATCATAGGCTTTTCTAATGGGTTTGAAAATTCTTTCATGCTCCCTGTCATATCCTTGGTAGCGATCCTCGAAGGTTTGATCTTCGCCGTAAGCGATATCGTCACTATGTTTAACATCCAGAGGAAAGATTTTTTCTAATTTATCCAGTGAGGATTCTATATCAAGATGGAAAAGATCATCAAGCATATCCTTCAAAGAAATATCTAGCCGACTGCTGAAACGCGGAATTTCCATTGCTTTCATATAGATAAATTGCAAAAGAGCCATGCGTGTCTCATGAAGTTGACACCAAACATCAGAATGCTTTGCATCACCGATAATTGGGCTGGCCTCATCGGACAGAATATCATTCAGCTGTTCTCCGTCACGACGAAGCTTACGCACTTCGTGGGCAAGCTTTTCCTGCCTGAACATATCTTCAAGAGTATTAGAAAGCCGCCTCATTCTTTCTTTCTGATCTTGATTCTCTATGGATTCTGAGAGAGTTAGCCAGCTATCACTATTCATCATCTCCTGATATCCACGAAGAACATGGACCGAGGAATATTTTGCGGCATGCATGGCTATATCAACAAGGCGCCTCAAGCGCGGTGAATTTTCATAGACTGTTGAAAAGCGCTCAGAAGCAAAATCAATAGCCGGCGCCAGACCCGCTACACTATTCGCCATGTAGCCCAGCTGTTGCAGCGTGGCATTATGGGGAATAGCTCTCAACTGAGAAACTTTTTCCATTTCTTGCCCACCAGAACCAGGCCCTTGTCGCTTTGTGGCCCGTGATCCGGTTGGGTAAAGCATATTTCGACCAATACTGTCTACAAGCGCGACATAGCCCGAACTATCACTCATTTGCTCTTGAAATTCACGAAGTGTTAAAAAGTAATCAAGCGACCAACCACTATAGGAATAGAGATGATCCCCATCATCAACCTGACGGCTTGATAAGCGAGCGTCTAGGAAGTTCGTGAGCACCGCGAGGGAAGACTCTGGGCTTGTAAACCACAAATATCCATCGCCCCCTTGAAAGCTCACTTCGTGTTTATGAGGCACGAGCAACCCGGATAAATTCCGTCTTACCTCTGGAGTATGCGTATAGAGGAAGCGGTCTTGCAAACTTGCAGGGTGTGCACCGCGTCCTATACTTTCTCCGTGGGTATCAAAGAAAAGCAATTGCACATCAGTCAGGCCTCGTTTCTTCCACAGGCGTGTTAACCTCAACTTAAAGCGCTCAATGGCTAAATTCGCTGCGAGTTGACCAATGTAACGGCCGCTATCAGAGAACCCTAGCTGTACACAAAAACGCCCCTGTTTTCTTATATATCGATCAAAATGTGGATTATCCAATAACTCATCAATCACTCGATCACCGCGCTGCAATCCAAGAGCCGTTTCAAACAGCGGAGAAATTTCCACATGATCATCAACATCGAACAAGCGAGCATAATAAAGCGCCGTCAGCATGGTAAAAGGCGTATCTGATTCTGCCACAAGCATACGAATAGGTGTTCGCCCATCAAAATGCTTCTCAAATTGTGCTGCCAGCATAAAGACACGTCTAGCTGTTGTTTTTTCTTTGTTCAGTGTTCCATAGTGTATATTCACTGGCTCAACGGTATCGAGTAATTTACTGATTGCTGCAAGGTAATGTCGACGACTAGCACTGCGATCAGGAGAACGAGTCAGCCCTATCTTACCTCTGATCGCATTATGCAGCTGAGCCGCATTTAAGCGAAAATGAATATGACAGAGGCCAAGTCCAAATGTTTTCCATTCAGCGCGGAAGACACCGAAATCAATCAAGGCTTGATCACTGGCTTCGGCTTTCATTAAATGGCCTAAAGCGTCTTCAATTTTCTCAATAGCCGCCTCTTTCTGAACCTTATGTTCCATAGCGACATGATTAAGCTGTGCGAAAGTTTGCTGATCAGCCGCTTCTTCTTCCTGTAGAAGAGAGCGACCTTTCGTAAATGTTTCCAATAAGAATTGCAGCTGTTCTCTAACAATTTTCAAATTGTTATTGTCACACTGCCCAAGAATTTCATCGGCTTTCACTATTAAATCTGTGAGCCCCTCAAGTGCTAGATGATATCTGAAGTCTAGACTAGTAGACCAAGTAATATCTGTTCGACCATCAAGATCAAAACCAACCCAACTGGCCAGCGTTAAAATACACGGATCAAACTCATGCCACTCCTCTGGATAGGCCTCCTGTGCCACTTCAAAAGCAATTCGGATCACCTTTCGATGTGCAGACCGTAGATTGTGCACTGCCTCTTCCGCTTGATTACGTTCTTCTTCAAGAGTCGGCGAGCCTTCTGGCCTTAAATTCTCAAATGCTGTTGTCTCGCCTGAGAGCAAGCCGTCTTTGATGCTATTGCGCACATCTTCGTGAAAGGCAAAGGTTGGGTGAGCTGTAAGAACAATCCCTCCCAGTTCCTGGCTACAAAGCTGTTGAAATTCAATAAAATTCCGTGTGCCCCCATGGCCGTCTTTCAACCGCCGTAAAACCGTTCTTAATTTCTCTAGATTTTCACCTTCATTCACAGTCCCCAATTGTGCTTGCATACGAAGTGCGCGTTTTTGAACAAGCTCCTTAGCTGTTCCTTTCAAGGCGGATTCGCATGAATCTAGCAGAGCCGGGTCTTGCAAAAAGTCAGATGCTTTTGACCAAGCGGATGAAAAATAAGAATGTTTGGTGTGACCTTGCATGGAAAGTCCCCTGAAGTTAAATTGAACAACTGTGTTTTACGCGGGACCTATGCCTACATTGACTATATGTCCCGGCAGGGTCAAGTAAGAAATGCGCTTTTGAAAGATTATTCTATTCGCGGTGCATTGCAGGAAGTCGCACTTCAAATCTTGCTCCCAAGATCTCTTCCTTGTCGGTCATTCTATTGGAGGCATGAATTGTACCGCCGTGGGCTTCCACGACCTGCTTTGAGATCGCCAGTCCCAGGCCAGAATGCCCCCCGCCCCCCGATAGAGCATGATGATCATCATGGTCGGGTCTTTCAGAATAAAAGCGTTTAAATATCTTATCCTCGGCCCCTTTACTGAGACCCTGACCTTCATCTTCAATACGGATAGTGATCAACTTTTCATTACTGCTGAGCTCTAGCCGAATAGTTTTATCCTGAGGTGTGAAAGTTAAGGCGTTATCGATAATATTACGCCATACTTGGCTTAAACGCTCCTCAATTCCCAAAACTTTATAGTCTTTTCCATCCGACGCCTTCATCTCAATTAATGGCCCCTCAGCGCATGAGGTTTGCTGATAAGTGTGAATCATATTCTTGAGCAATACTTCTAAATCAACCGGGTCCATTTTAGAACGCGTTAATTCTGCATCAAGACGCGACGCATCTGAAATGTCTGAGATCAACCGATCAAGGCGCTGAACATCGTCCTCTAAAATTGCCAGTAAGCGCTCTTTATGTTCTTTTTTATCGGTCAGTTTAATGGTTTCTAAAGCACTCCGCATACTTGTGAGAGGGTTCTTCAATTCATGTGCTACGTCAGCTGCAAAGCGCTCTACAGCATCAATTTGATTATAAAGAGCCCGCGTCATATCGGAAAGAGCCCGAGACAGGTCGCCGATCTCATCTTTTCGTTGAGAAAATTCTGGTAAACTGACTTCTTTCCCAATACCTCGCCTCACCCGAACAGCAGCACGAGCCAGTGTTCTTATCGGCGTGGCCAAAGTACGTCCTAAGAAAAATGAAAGCATCAACGTAACGGCAAATGCATATAAGAACACTCGTATAATAGAGAATTGTTCAGCCCTGACGATAGCCTCAATATCTTCCGTCGTAGCGCTGATATGCAAGGAGCCAAGCACGCGTCTAAACCGCTGAATTGGCAAAGCGATATTTACAACAATTAGGCCGTCCTGTTGACGTCTCAAAATTGTTTCAGGCATGCCTTCAAGGGCTTTTTTTACTTCAGGTAATGCAAAGGCGTTCGGGCCAGTCTCTTCATTTTGAAGAGGGAATTCTTTTTGATCTGCAAAATAATCTATGGCCCGATAGAGTGATTCTTCAAACCGTTGCAGTAATGACTGCTCGTCGCGGGGGTCAGGCAAGGGCTCAGCAATCACTTTATTTTCACCTGATAGAAACCGGCTATCGATAATGAGTTTCTCTTCAGTGCTGAACAAACGAGCCCTGACATTCGTCGGCCCGACAAGTCTGTTGATAATGGGACGTGCAACAGAACTGTCAATATCCTCATCCCCTTGGGCGGCTTCTCCAATAGCTGCCGCGATAATTTCGGCTTGTACTTCTAAGTTAGCGGTCGTGCGTTGTAAAAGTTCATATCGAAACTGGTTCACATAAAGAACACCGCCAGCGAGGATAACCACCGCCAATAGGTTAATCAACATAACCCTGAACATAAGCGGCGAATACCCACGTGTATAAAGACCGGAAGATAAACCGGCTTTTTGATCACTCTTATGTTTTGGTGGAACCACGCAATCGTCCTCTCAAGATTTTACTAATCTTGTTTATAACGATATCCCACACCGTAAAGGGTTTCAATGGCTGAAAACTCCCCATCCACTTTTCTGAATTTTTTGCGCAGGCGTTTGATATGACTATCTATGGTTCTATCATCCACATAGACATCGTCAGAATAGGCACTATCCATCAAATTATCACGACTTTTTACGTGACCAGGGTGCTGCGTTAATGACTGCAATATCAAAAATTCTGTGACGGTAAGGGTAACCGATTGATCTTTCCATTTTACAGAATGACGGAGACTATCAAGTTCTAAGTGGCCGCGCACCATGACTTCTTCTTCAGAAATTTCAACTGCGTCATTTTTGCGATCTGATGGTGGTTTTGCACGCATTTCCGTCCGTCGTAGAAGAGCCCGAATGCGCTCAATCAAAAGCCGCTGGGAAAAAGGCTTACCAATATAATCATCTGCCCCCATGCGCAATCCCAGAAGTTGATCAATTTCTTCGTCTTTACTGGTTAGAAAAATTACGGGCATGTCACTAACTTCGCGAATTTTCCGCAGCAATTCCATTCCGTCCATTCTTGGCATCTTAATATCAAACACGGCTAAATCGGCCGGATTTTTTGAAAGCGCATCATAGGCCTTCTGGCCATCAGGATAAGTTCTGACACGAAAACCCTCTGATTCGAGGGCAATCGTTACGGACGTTAAAATATTACGGTCATCATCAACCAAGGCAATTGTAGCTGTCATAGGTCCCCCTAGCGGTCGTTTTATTCAGTCTATCGAGTGCTGAAATATTTGCAATCTCTGTTACTTATTAATTGTAACTTTCTGAAAGCTTTCACTCTTTTTAAGACCAAAAAAAGACAGCAACATGTCTAAATAAGGGTTACGCCTTATTCTACACAATATGCGATCGGCTTGCCCATAATTATTTTTGCTTGATTTTAAACGCTGAAAATGTTTATCAGAGATGAACGAATTGGTTATCCAATTCTTTTTTATAGCAGCTGGTCCCAAATTTGCTGCACTAAAAATTATACAGGCACTAATCATGTCTGTTTTGGAGGTATAGTCTTGTCTATTTACGGAAACTCACCAAGTAAGGTGGGCCTTGAAAAACAGGGTCTCACAGAAATTTCTTCTGAATACTGGAATTTGAATGCGGCGCAGCTCTATGAAGAGTCTTTAAAGCGTGGCGAATCAGAAGTGGCGGCCCACGGCCCTCTCGTCGTAAAGACCGGGGCAAAAACTGGCCGCTCAGCAAATGATAAATTCACCGTAAGAGACGAGACTACAGAAAATACCGTATGGTGGGGAAAAGTGAACAGCCCTATCACTCCTGAAAACTGGGAGACAATCTATGCGGCCTTTATCGACCACGCCAAAGGAAAAGATCTCTTCGTACAGGACGTCTATGCCGGTGCAGACAAAAACCACCAAATTAGCGTAAGAATGATCGGTGAATTCGCTTGGCACAGTCTCTTCTGTCGCACGATGTTAATCCGCCCAGATCTCTCTGAGTTAGAAGATTTCGACCCAGAATTTTCTGTTATCAACCTGCCAAGTTTCAAGGCTGATCCTGCCACAATGGGTTGTAACTCTGAAACGATCATTGCGGTAAACTTTACCAAGAAGATGGTTCTCATCGGCGGTACAGAATATGCTGGAGAAAATAAAAAGTCAGTATTCTCTATCCTAAACTATTTGTTAACAGACAAAGAAATCATGCCCATGCACTGCTCGGCAAATATTGGCCCTGACGGTGATGTTGCAATCTTTTTCGGCCTTAGTGGCACAGGGAAAACAACACTCTCTGCTGACAGTAGCCGCACCTTGATAGGGGATGATGAGCATGGCTGGTCTGATTCCAGCGTGTTCAACTTTGAAGGTGGCTGTTACGCCAAACTTATCAATCTATCAGCAGAAGCAGAACCCGAAATATATGAGACAACACGCCGCTTTGGCACTGTTGTTGAGAATGTGATGATGGACCCTGTTACTCGAGAATTGGATCTATTTGATAACAGCTTAGCGGAAAACACACGTGCTGCCTATCCAATCGATTTCATTCCCAACACGAGCGCAGAAAATATGGGCGGCAAGCCGACCAACATCATCATGCTCACCGCTGATGCATTTGGTGTTTTACCTCCGATTGCCCGTCTGTCCCCAGAACAAGCCATGTATCACTTCCTCTCAGGGTATACGGCAAAAGTAGCCGGCACAGAAATTGGCGTTAAAGAACCTCAAGCAACTTTCTCAGCCTGTTTTGGAGGCCCCTTCATGCCTCGCCACCCAGCTATCTATGGCAACTTACTTCGCAAAAAAATCGCTGAAGGAAATGTGACATGCTGGCTTGTCAATACAGGTTGGACTGGCGGCGAATACGGGACAGGGCATAGAATGCCTATTAAACAGACACGAGCCATGCTGCACGCTGCCCTAGATGGAAGCCTTGAAGGCATGGAAACGCGCGTAGATGACCGTTTTGGCTTTGAAGTCCCTGTATCGATTAAAGGTGTTGAGACTGCAATTCTATCTCCGAGAGAGACTTGGGCTGATCAAAATGCTTATGACGCTAAAGCAGATTATCTGGCTGGACTATTCAATACAAATTTCGAAAAATTCGAAAGCCATGTAGATGCTGACGTGCTTGCAACAGCGCCAAAGGCACTTAAACAGGCGGTTGCCGCTGAATAAAAATTCCTCCTGCAAGGGAGTGGTTGCAAGACCACATAGGGTTCCCTCGGGAACCCTTTTTTTTGGGAATATTTACCCTTACCTACGCCGTTCTTCATTCTGGCGTGTAAAAGGTTTTTCCGTCTGCATTTAAGCGTTGATTGTTACGCGTTGTAAGTATTTTTACTGGGTCTCCAACCTGCACATCTCCTGTTGTAAGGGGCATCGCATTCTGGCCAAAGTAGAGCAACTTGTCGATTGCTTGTCTTGTCGACCTCAGGGCCTGAGTGACTGGAAGCGCTTTGTCTTTCAGTTGGGTCTCCGGGTCATATTCGGGCATAATACAGCGCGAACACCCAAAGGTTATCTCAAAAGTGTTCCCCCCAATTTGGACCTGATCCCATGTATCTTCTGCATAGGCTTTCTCAACGCCCCCAATCACAATATTCGGGCGGAAATGCCTCTGGGATATGGGATTATCAAGATGACTATTCAAAGCCTCAAGCGAGGCATCGCTGGTCATAAGAAGCGGCATTAAATCAACAAAGTTATGAGGGACATTTACAAGTGGCGATTGGCGTCGACTGTCCTCTGTTGTTTCCACTAGCCTGACTTCTTTCCCCACGATAGAAGAAAGATAGTTAGCCACAGCATCCCCGAGATCCTGAGCTGAAATCTGGTCCCCCCAAATTCTATAATTCTGGCTCTGACCGCGTGCTGACAATGAAACAGAAATCTTCTTTCCCTGATAGGCTAAGAGTAAATTATCATCACAAACAACTGCTTCGATGCCTAACAGAGCAGGCTTTTCGCGTGCAGTAAGCGCTACGCCATTCCGCGCAAGTACCACAGAAAAACGACGATCTCCCTCTAGGCCTTGAGGCGAAAAACGTGCCTCTTGAACTTGCAAGCCGCGCATGGATTTTACCGGATGAACATAAAGTTCTTTAATATACATCATCTTGATCTTGCCCCGTCTAATGCCTTCCTATATACAAGCCACATGGCACGTGAAAATTTAAAAAATTTCGGATTTCCCAGATGGGGTGAGTATGGCAAAGAACATGATGCTGAGCCAGTAAAAATGTGCGACTATCGTGGTTGCAATGAAAAAGGCTCACATCCTGCACCAAAATCGCCTCACACACCGCAAGATCGTTGGTATTTTTGCCAGCGTCATGCTGCGGAATATAATCGAAATTGGGACTTTTTCTCAGGCATGTCTGATGAAGAAGCTCTCAAATTTATGAAGGACGAAGAAGCCAGCAGCAGTGATGCCTTCGCTGGCAGTCGTACTTTTGAATGGGGTGGTGCAGAAGATGAAAATGGCTTTTCGAGAACAGAAATTGCCGCACTCGATACTTTAGAGCTTGATACAGATACGGATGCTGACGCCATCAAAAAGCAATATCGCAGACTGGCAAAAGCCTATCATCCAGATGCCAATCCTGGAGATCCGCAAGCTGCAGAAAAATTTCACGCAATTCAGACAGCCTATGATGTTCTAAAAGTTAAATCCTTCGCGCCATCAGCCTGATGAGTTGCCCCAAGGGATACGACGACCAAAAACAGCGAGACACGGCACTATAGATCGCCTACACCCTTTTGACTGATATAAAAAGCGAAGAGAATTAAGATGGCTGATCCCTTAAAAATGACACCGAAAAACTGGGGACTTCTTTTCCTCTTATCTTCCTTTTGGGGGAGTAGTTTTATTGCCCACGAAGTTATTTTAACACATTACGGACCACTGACCACTGTCGCCTTTCGAGTTGCAGGCGGCGCTCTGATCCTGTTGCCGCTGTTATTGCTTCTGGGTCATACCATTCCCAAAGGCTTTAAAGTGTGGCGTTTTCTATTTGTCATAGGGTGCTTCACCAATGCCCTTCCCTTTTCTCTAATGTTATGGAGTCAGCAATATATCGATGCGGGCATGGCCTCAATTATGAATGCCACAACACCTATAATGACTGTTATTCTAGCGCATTTCCTGACTCAGGATGAAAAAGTGACGCCCAGAAAAATATTCGGAATCACCATTGGTTTCCTTGGCATTCTTATTCTTTTTAACCCAGGCGCTCTCTCATTTTCAGGAATGGCTTTTTGGGGGCAACTGGGCATGCTAGGAACTGCAACTTTTTATGCCTTCGGTGTCATCTTCTTAAGGAAATTAACAGATACAGGTCTGACCCCCTATCAAGGCGCTTTTGGGCAATTGGCAACCAGCTCCGTCATCATGATCCCTATAGCATGGGTCGCAGAGGATTTTACCGCCTTGTCGATGCCGAATGCAGACGTCATAACTGCTTTATTAATGCTCACAATATTTTGCAGTGCTATCGCTTATCTCATTTTCTTTAAGCTCACCAAAGAAGCGGGCGCTACCAATGCATCTCTCGTAACCGTCACCATCCCTCCCTTCACCATCATCATGGGTGTTATCCTTTTGGATGAGAGTTTTGGAGGCACAGAATTTGCTGGCATTGCTCTCATAACCATAGGGCTCCTCATCATGAATGGATATATAAATTTGAAGAAGCGGCGGAAATCCTAGGAAGAGGCCTATTGCTTAGGACGATTGTCGCTTAGGGCGCTGTTCAAAGCTCCCTCCGCAATTTGGACAAGTATGGTTCAATGGCCCTTCAACACACGAGCGACAAAATGTACACTCATACGAGCATATGTGAGCTTCGTCACTATCAGGTGGCAGTGATTTTTCACATTTTTCACAGGCATCTTTCATTTGAAGCATTCTTTACTCCCTCTTCTAAAAAGATTTTATCACAAAGCTCTGTAAGTGTTGGCATAAAATCTGCTATGCTAATAATCAATGAAAAGATTAACTATGATTATTGATCGGGAGTCAATCATGATCAAACCTATTTTAGCGACAGCTGTCCTTGCAGTTTCCATGGCCTCAACAGCCACCACGCAGGATATTAACTACCAAAACCCTCAATCCTGGGGCGGTACATGCAAGACAGGGAAAAGCCAGTCACCAATTGATATTAATGGCACAGAAGCGGCGCACACTTACGCGCTGCAGCTGCATTATAATGTGACGGCTTTAGATCTTGTGAATACTGGATCTGGACTGCAGCAAACCTACCAAGCAGGCAGCATGATGAAAGTTGGCATGAAAAGCTATGAACTTAAGCATATCAATTTTCATACACCCTCTGAGCATACGATTATGGGGAAAAAATTTCCTGCAGCTTTGCACTTTGTTCATACAGACCAGAGTGGCAATGTCGCAATCATCGGCGCCATGGTCGAGACAGGCACTGAAAATGCAGCCGCTAAGGAGTTGCTTGCCTCTCTACCCGCCAACAAAGGTGACTCGCGAAAAAATGCTAGAACACAGATCAATGCAAGAGATTTGATGCCGCACAATAAAAGCTATTATCGCTATATGGGATCGCTTACCACTCCGCCTTGTTCAGAAGGTGTGAATTGGTATCTTCTCAAAACACCTATTCAAATGTCTGCCGGCCAACTTCAAGCTCTTGAAGGGGTGATGAAAATGAATGCGCGCCCTGTGCAATCTAGAAATTATAGATTGATCGTTGATACAAACTCACAATAGGAAGTTTTTATGAAACAGGTAAAATCTATCATCGCTTTGTGTAGCCTTCTGTATCTATCTGCATGTCAGGTAGGGGGTGCAGGGCCTTCAATTCGATCTGAAAAAATAGCCAGCCCCCTTAAGTCCGCTCTTTGCGCCAAAGATCCTGCTGCAGCCCTATCCCATCTAAATCAAGCCAGTGATACGCCGGTGAATAATCTTTTTGCAGCTGTTGCTCTCACGCAAGGGGGCAAACATCTCACCGCAAGACAAATATTTGCTGACTTAGCCAGAAGTAATGATCAATCAGGCATCAACCTTTCATGTCTTTCCCTCGCTGGAACTGTAAGTTCTGTTGCCGCTGATCAACTTGTTATGTTGCAGCAAATTCTCGTGCAACATGATGTGAAACTTGTTGCTGAAAAGCCATTGCATTCGGGCCTAGATCCTGTGAAGCCGACACAGAAGAAAGCCGCAAAACAAACCCTAGACCGAGATCAGCAAGCCGCTGCTCTTCTTCGGTTAAATACTCAAATTACTACTCCAGCATCCGCCACGATGGCAGGCACTTGGTTCTCACATTTTGCCTCTTATTTTTCCGAAGACAAAGCCACAGCAGCTGTGGCGATTTTCGAAGAGCGATACAAGCCATTAAAAGGTGTCATTGGCATTTGGACAGTTCAATCAAATCGCGGCATTGTATGGCGAGTGGGCGTGCCTGCTGATGAGTGGTCTGACACAGATAGGCTTTGTGTGACCATACGTGCTGTCGGCGATTACTGTAAAGTCATCGACCGATTACAATAGGTCAATTTCACAAGTAAAATTTAAGCTCTGAGACGCAATTCTGCTGTTCAGGGCTTTTTTAATATGCTAACCAAAGTGTCTCTGCTGTCGTGAGGGACGATGGTATAAAAAAACAACTGGAGGGGAGTGTCACTATGGCTGGTGCAGCTCAAGTTCAATGGTCATCTAGAATGGCTTTTATTTTTGCAGCGGTAGGTTCTGCTGTCGGTCTCGGCAACATTTGGAGGTTTCCTTATGTTGCAGGTGAGAACGGCGGATCTGCTTTCATTTTAATGTATATTGCTTTCGTCTTTTTAATTGGCTTGCCTGTTTTAATTGCAGAGCTATCTATTGGGCGACGTGGTGGCAAAAGCCCCATAGGCTCTTTGGGGGCGATTGCGAAAGAATCTGCAGCTAATCCGAAATGGGCATGGCTTGGTCATATTGGTACTTTCGGTGGCGGTTTGGGCCTCCTATCTTTCTACAGCGTGATCGCTGGGTGGGTTATGAGCTATGTTATTCAAGCGGCGACTGGTGCTTTTAGTGACATCACGGCTGATGCGGCAACAGCGGCAATGGGTGAATTTACGAGCAATGCTGGGACGGTAACTTTCTGGCATCTACTCTTTATCATGGTAACAGTCGTGATCGTTGGAAAAGGCATAAAGGGGGGTCTAGAAAAGGCCGTAACTTATCTAATGCCCCTGTTATTCCTCATCATTTTGTTGCTTTTGGGTTATTCTCTTGCAACTGGGGATATGGTAAAGACCGCAGAATTTCTCTTTACACCTGATTGGTCTAAGATTAATGGCTCAACAGCCCTAAGCGCTCTTGGGCAGGCCTTTTTCTCTTTATCAGTCACTGTTGGAACAATGCTGGCTTATGGCTCGTATTTACCGAAGGACATTAGCCTTCATAAGTCTGGCGCCTTAATCGCCACAGCGGATACTCTAGTCGCCTTGATTGCAGGGCTTGCTATCTTCCCGCTTGTTTTTGCATATGGCCTCGCCCCAGATGCTGGTCCTAGCTTAATCTTTAAGACACTTCCCATTGCTTTTGGGCAGATGCCTGGCGGTAGCTTTATCGCAACAGCCTTCTTTGTCTTACTCACAATAGCAGCGATCACATCATCTATTTCGCTTCTCGAGCCGGGTGTTGCTTATTTTGAAGAAAAATTTGGCATGACACGCTGGAGAGCAGCAATCATTGGTGGAGCCATTGCATTTGCAGTAGGATTGATGACTGTCTTCTCATGGAATGATGCAGCTGAATTCCTGCCATTAGCATGGATGGGCCTTGAGCAATTGCCAAATGGTAAAGTTGCCAATATGGGTGAAATCATTGACTTCACCGTTTCAAATATCATCATGCCTGTAGGTGGCCTCTTACTTGCGATCTTTGTTGGCTGGTTTGTAAGCCGTGATAGCATGAAAGATGAAATGGGTCTTCCTGAAGGCGGTGTCTTTGAAATCTGGCATGTTCTTATTAAATATGTCTGCCCGGCAGCTCTTATTTGGGTTCTCGCCAGTGGCCTAGGAGTCTTTTAAGACTATCTCATAAAACAAGAGGAAACCGCTATCCTTGGATGGCGGTTTTTTTGTCTGGTCAAAACTTTGGGGTCGAGAGATTAAATGTGATTGAAAAGGAATCACCATGAGGCAAAAATTTGAAGCTTTATTTGCGCGTTTCATTTGTGCACTTCCAAAGGGTCTAATCCGCTTGATGGTGGGGCCGGCTGTTACTGTAAACGGTAAGACACTCGATCCTTACGTTCAATTTATCTTAGAGATATCTCCGCCTCAATTTGGCGACCAATTAACGCCAGAGCATCTGCGTTTTGATATTGAACAATCTGGCCCTATGCTCGCCCCAAAGCCTGATCGTTCTATAGAAACCACAGAGTTGATCATCCAAGGCGGCGGCCACGATGTGCCAGCTCTGTTTATCGCACCGAAGAAACTCATTGACCGTGTCACCCCGGTTCTAGTTTATTTCCACGGCGGTGGACATGTGGCTGGGTCACCAAAGTCGCATCACGGTATTTGTTCAAAAATTGCGTCCTATGCAAAATGTAAGGTCATCTCAATCGACTATCGCATGGCTCCCGAGCATGTCTTTCCAGCAGGTATTGAAGACTGTATTGCCGCTTATGATTATGTCGTTGATCATGCAGAAAATTTTCGAATTGATGCCAGGAAAATTATCATTGGCGGCGATAGCGCAGGCGGTAATATTGCTGCAATTCTCGCTCAACAGCTTAAGGACCACGACCAACCTCCTTGTCTGCAGATGCTATGGGTTCCGTGGGTAGACCTAGCCCATTTTCATCCTTCCATTTCAACCTTTGGGAAGGGTTATCTTTTGGATGAGACACTGATTCAGTGGTTCATTGATCTTTATATTCCAGCAGATGTCGATAAAAAAGATCCGAGAATCTCTCCTCTTTATGGTGTCGTCGAGGGTGTTTGCCCGGCAATCATTTCAACAGCAGCCTTTGATCCGCTCCGCGATGAAGGCATGGCGTATGCCTCTAAGCTAGCTGAGGCAGGGGTATCGGTTGACGCCACATGCTATGAAGGATTGCCGCATCCTATGCTAAACCTTTCAGGTCATGTAAAATCGGCAAAGGCTGCATTTGAACAGTCTTTAGATAAAATGGTAAATTTTCTAGAAAAAACTCCCTAAAGAGACACGCGCTTACCGATATATTTCATATATGTGAGCGGAAATAGTCTTTGAAAAAAGCGGGCCATCAAAGCATCTTTACCAATAAAGATTCTTGGTTTATTTTTCTCAAGTCCTTTAATGATCACCTCTGCAGCATAGGCTGGAGGTGCCACCAACGCCTTTTCTGCCAAGGAAAGCAAATGCTCACGCTCTACCTCTTTTAATGTATCTGGGAAAAGCGAATCTTTGGCGATATTGGTCGCAACACCTCCAGGATGAACACAACTAATAGCAATATGACTCCGTCGATACTCATGGCGTAAACTTTCGGTAAAGCCTCGCACAGCGAACTTACTGGCACAATAAGCCGTCTGATTTGGCGGAGCAATAAAACCAAAAATACTTGAAATATTTACGAGTTTTGCGAAGGAAGCTTTCTCCAAAGCAGGCATAAAAGCTCGTGTCATATTCACCACGCCAAACAGGTTGACCTGAAGCAACCGATCAAACTGTGTTTCCGAAGTATTCTTGAAATCTGCACCAATGGCGATGCCTGCGTTATTGATCAGCACATTAATTTCTTCGTGGTCATTCAATATTTGCTCTGGTAATGCACGGACCACATCAGCATCCCCAACATCTGCATGATACGATGTTATCTTTCCAGGACTTCCTTCCAGTGATTGTACCAAGGCTGCAAGAGCTTCTTCTTTAAGATCAACAAGAGCAAGATGACTGCCCCGCTCTGCAAAAGCCTTGGCAAGGGCTTTTCCTATACCGCTCGCCGCCCCTGTAATAACAATTGTTTTATCTTCAAACATGATTTTGCTCCTACTCAAAAATTAAATAGCCATCATCGATCTGGCTCTTGGCGAGAATTTTCTTATCTTTTTGTTGCAGATCAAGAAAACTATATGGCTCTTCCTCCAACTGCAGTGGCATTTGATCTAGAGCTCTTTTGATATAAGACGCTTTCTCAAGACGTTTTCCAAAAAGACTATAGACCTTTTTTCCATCCGTCACCGGTGGTTTTGGTGTCACACTCACAGCCCCTTTTTGGTCCGCTAGCTTCAATAGGTCACAAAAATATTGCGCTGCTAAATCTACCTTTAAGGTCCATGATTGTCCTGAATAGCCCATCACAGGAAATAGATTTGGCAAGCCAGCTAACATGACCCCTTTATATGTAAAAAGCTCAGCTGTATTAACAGGCTCATCATCTTTAAAATATTCAAAATGCTTTTGAATCTTCAAATTCAACCCTGTTGCAGCAATAATGATATCTGCCTCTAAATGATTTCCAGATTTTAATTGGATGCCCGTATCTGTAAAGGCTTCAATATGGTCCGTAACCACGGACGCTTTCTCTGTTAGCAGTGCTTTAAAAAAGTCACCGTCCGGCATGAAGCACAACCTCTGTTCCCAAGGGTTATAGTGGGGGTTGAAATGTGTCTCCACATCTATTTTCCCTTCAAGATGCTGTGAGGCTTGTTCCATAAGGTAACGGCGTACGCGTATCGGGAATCGATCACAGGCCCATAATAACAACCGCATTTGAGTCAGTATTTTTTTCCGAATGACAGCATGCGCCCATTTCTGGGGGAGGAAGGCTTTGATAATTTTATGGGATAAAAATGACCCGGGGACAGACATCATATAGGTGGGGGAGCGCTGCAGCATGGTCACGTGATCAACCTCATGAACCATATTCGGCACGATAGTGACCGCTGTTGCTCCGCTGCCAATCACGACAACCTTTTTATCTTTATAGCATAAGGCGTCGGGCCAAAGCTGTGCATGAAAAAAATCCCCCTTGAAGCGCTCTTGTCCTTTAAAGTTTGGAAGATAGGGCTTCTCATAATCATAATAGCCAGTGGACGCGATCACATAACGTGCCTCATAAAGGTATTCTTCCCCCGTTTGAACATTCTGAACTGTTACATGCCAACATTTTTGAGCGCTTACCCAGTTGGCTTTCTTAACGCAGTGCTGAAAATCAATTTTAGGCCGCATCTTAAAATCATCAACCGTTTCATTTAGATACGAAAGAATGTCTGCTGCTGGTGAGATATCTTTTGGCTTATTCCATGGTTTAAATTTATACCCAAATGTATACATATCCGAGTCTGACCGAATGCCTGGATATTTATATAAATCCCACGTCCCGCCCAAATTTTGTCGCGTTTCAATCAATCGAAAACTCTTATCTGGGCAATTCATAGATAGATAAGCCCCATATCCAATACCGGATATGCCCGCACCAATAATTAAGACATCTAGCTTTTGCATAATTAACCCTCTTCCAGCAAATATACTGTGCATCAACCCTCTCTGATTGCAAGCCAAATAAATCTAGATGCCGCCTATCTTTTGAAGGCTATTTACACTATATAGGTGTGAATACCCAAAATTAGAGATTTGAGAGGCCGTCATGAAAACCATCCTTGTATTTGTTGCAACCCTAGTACTAACTTTTAATGTTCAAGCTTGGGGGCAGAATGGCCATAGAATTACAGGGGCGATTGCGGAGATGTATCTCTCTGAAGAAGCCAAGGCTGCCATCAAGGAAATCTTGGGGGGCGAAAGTCTTGCTGAAGCCTCAACATGGGCGGATTTCATGCGCTCTAGTAAAGAAGATTTTTGGAAAAAGTCGGGTCCCTATCATTATGTGACGGTACCCAAAGGCAAAGTCTATCTGAATGTTGGCGCGCCTGAACGCGGTGATAGCGTAACCGCTCTAAAAATGTTTTCTGCTGTCTTAACTTCAGAAAAAACCGCCCTTGCCGATAAGCAACGCGCTCTCAGATTTATCGTCCATATTATTGGAGATTTGCACCAACCTCTTCACGCTGGGGATGGCACGGATCGTGGCGGCAATGATTTTAAAGTAAAATATTTCGGCCAAGACTCTAACCTGCATCGAGTATGGGATACGCAAATGATACAGGGTCAAAATCTTTCTTATAGAGACTATGTTGAATTTCTCAAAAACGATTACACTGAAGCCGACGTGAAACGCTGGTCAGTAACAGATCCGAAAGTTTGGATTGGAGAAAGTACGAAGATCAGAGATACCATCTATCCAGAAAGCACTAATCTTTGGTATAGCTATGCGTATAAGCATAGAGCAACTATGAACAAACGCCTGACCATGGGCGGCGTTCGTATCGCGGCTTATTTGAACGAATTATTCGCATAAAATAGAGAGGCCGTTTACTTTTCTGCTAACTCTTTTAAACGGCCTAAGAATTTTTCTTGCCACATGGCCTTCGCATTCTCGGCAAAGGCTGCTGATTTGCGCATTGCTTTCATGGGATTTTCACCCTCACCGTGCCACGTATATCGCCGGCTCATAGTGAGACTCACGACTGTTTTATTGCCTCGCTCATTCAAATGAATTACGGCCGAACCTGTTGAGGATTCCCCTCTAAATTTTGAAGGTGAATTCACGATTGCCAATAACTTTTCAGGAATGAGCTTTGTCACTTGAATGAAAAACTCCTGTCCAGGATATAACCTGAGAACTTCACCTTCTGCGCCCTTCTCGCCGCTTACGTAGGACAATTCAAACTCATACATCCATGCAGGAAGGTTTTTTACAATGGGCCAAATGGCGGCAGAATTTCGATCAATCGTTATTTCATAATACGACGTATAGACATAGGACAAGCCATCAGCCTCTTCGACGATTGTGTCATCAGCATAGGCCGAAAAACTAATAATGGTCATAAAAAGTAGTATAGCGCGAGTAAACATGTCCGCCTCCTATCATGAAACTATTGATTAACTCTATAAAGAATATTGCGGGTGAGCAAACGTTGCAAAATATCAACATGGCCTGCAAAAACTTCCCCCGTAAAGGGCTCTTCTTTTGCCATGCTGTCGATTAAAGTCAAATCTGAAAAGTCTAAATCGAATGAGACAACACCAATTGAAACGCAATATCTGTGCGGCTGTTTCGAGGGCGTGAACATTATTTTGACAGAAGGATCTTTGATCACCCTAGACTTATTTTCAATTATGCTTTTAGCGAAGTCCGCTTGGCTCTCATCTCTATCATCATCAAATTCATCATCAGGATACTCATCCTCCGTCTGCACGGGGGCGCAAAAATAGTGCAGCAACCACTGCACAAAATCATCCTGATCAAAGACATCTGTCATAAAAGACTTTAAGTCATCAATATGATCGGGCGCGACTTGAAAAGGGGCTGCAGTTCCAGATAAGTTTTGACCCATATACCGTGAAATGTCAGAATTATGTTCTTCAAGATACTGGCCGAAATCAATCAACATCTCGGATAGAGAGGGTCCTAAGAAGCCAACAGAGTAGGTCATGGAAGGTGCGAGGCTAACGCCTTGATGTGCAAATTTTGGGGGGATGTAAATCACATCACCTTCTGTGACAGTGATGTCCTCGCCTTCAAAATCATCCTTTAATATTTTTAGAGAAATCTCTTCAATATACTCTTCCTTCTTAAGGGGGGTATGTGCAACTTTCCAGCATCTCTCGCCTTTGCCTTGGACTAAGAATACATGATAGCTATCTGTGTGGGCACCCACTGTACCGCCTTTGGGCGAAAAGCTGGTCATTATATCATCGAGTAACCAGCGCGGAGAAAAATTGAAATGCTTTAGAAGTTCTGCTGTCGCCCTGTGATAGAGGTCAACATTCTGGACAAGCAAGCTCCAGTCTTTCTCCCCTAAATCAGCAAAGTCTTCCTCCTCAAAAGGCCCATGATGACATGTCCATTCAAACTGCTTTTCCCCTTTACGCACAAGACGCGACTTAATTTCTTCTTCCATAGCAAGCCCCGCGAGATGATCTTCATCGATCAAGGACCTGATCACCGTTGAAGGGATCATACCGCGCACCACAAAAGGCTTTTTATTCCAATAATTGCGGAAGAACTCTTCGGGTGTTGGCAAACTATCTAGAATGATTGACATGGAAATGGCCTCATGAAAGTAAACGATATTCAGGTTTTATTTATATAGAGCTATATTCAACTTACAAGATATCAGATATAAGCTGTATCGAATTCTTTAGAACATCGTTAGAGAAAAGAGTAGTCACATGGAAATCACTGTAAATTTTTTAGATAATCTACGACTTGAGGCCAAGTTTGATGATTTCACTGTTATCACTGATCAACCCATACGGTACAAAGGAGATGGAACCGCCCCTAGTCCTTTCGATTACTTTCTTGCCTCGTCAGCGCTGTGTGCCGCTTATTTTGTCAAAGTTTATTGTCTTGCTCGCGATATTCCAACTGATGATATCCGCGTCTCTCAAAATAACATTATCGATCCAGAAAACCGCTACAATCAAACTTTTCAAATTCAAATCGAATTACCTGAAAGTATTTCTGAGAAAGACAGGGAAGGCATTATCCGTTCTGCTGATCGCTGCACTGTAAAAAAAGTTATTCAACAAACCCCTGATTTTAAAATTGATCCCGTTGATAATTTAGAGGATGCATCGCTGCTAGAAGACTATGCGAGCGACGGCACTACTATGATTGTCGGTAAAGATTTGCCATTAGAGCAAACCATTTCTAACATGACGGCGATCCTAACAGATCTTGGTATTAAAATTGAAGTGGCTTCTTGGCGTAATATTGTTCCCAATGTCTGGTCACTGCATATCCGCGAAGCTGCTTCTCCTATGTGTTTCACCAATGGCAAAGGCGCAACAAAAGAAAGCGCATTATGTTCTGCTTTAGGCGAATATATTGAGCGTATGAGCTGTAACTTCTTTTATAATGATTATTTTTTTGGCGAAGAAATTGCGAACAGCGCCTTTGTTCATTATCCCAATGAAAAATGGTTCCAAGCAGGCCCCGAGGATGCTTTGCCCGAAGGGCTGATGGATGAAAGATGCTTGCAGCTCTATAATCCTGATGGTGACTTAAGGGCCTCTCATTTAATCGATACAAATTCAGGCCGCGCTGACCGCGGAATTTGTGCCCTACCCTTCACCCGCTCTTCAGATCAAGAGACCGTCTATATCCCCTCAAATTTAATCGAAAATTTATTTCTCAGCAACGGTATGAGTGCTGGCAATAATTTGAATGAGGCAAAGGTCCAATGCCTCTCAGAGATATTTGAGCGTGCAGTGAAACGTCAAATCATTGAAGAAGAAATTATTCTGCCTGATGTCCCAGCAGATATCTTAAAAAAATACCCTTCAATTCAGGCTGGCATTGAAGAACTTGAAAACAAAGGCTTCCCTGTTTTGATCAAGGATGCCTCCCTAGGAGGTAAGTTCCCCGTGATGTGTGTGACCTTGATGAACCCGAAGACCGGCGGTGTTTTTGCCTCTTTTGGAGCCCATCCAAGTCTAGAAGTGGCCCTGGAACGCTCCCTCACTGAATTACTCCAAGGCCGCAGCTTTGAAGGGCTTAATGATGTCCCGCCACCAACCTTCAACAGTCAGGCAGTGGCAGAACCAAATAACTTTGTAGAACATTTTATCGATTCTACAGGAGTTATTTCATGGCGGTTCTTTAGTGCAAAACAGGATTATGAATTCTGCGAATGGGACTTTAGCGGCACAACAGAAGAAGAGAATGATCGCTTGATGACGATCCTCACCGAACTTGGGAAAGAGGTATATGTGGCCGCGCATGAAAACTTCGGTGCTGCTGCATGCCGTATCTTAGTGCCCGACTATTCAGAAGTATATCCCATAGAAGATCTCATTTGGGATAACACTAATAAAGCGCTGCTCTTTAGAGAAGATATTCTCAACATCCATTCCTTATCTGATGATGCGTTAGAAGCCTTGCTGGAACGCTTAGAAGAAGAAGAGCTAGATAATTATACAGTGATCGCTGAGTTAATCGGCATTGCATTTGATGAAAATACAGTATGGGGCAAGCTTGATATTGGTGAATTGAAAATCCTCATTCACTGTGCCTTAAAAAACTATGAAGAGGCCCTGGAAATTGTCACAGATTTCTTAACCTTCAATGAAAATACCGTCGACCGGGTTTTATTTTACCGCGCCTTAAATGCTGTACTCGATATTACCTTAGACAACGACCTAGAGCTTGATGATTATAAACACAACCTAGGCCGCATGTACGGTGCCGCAATCATGGAAAATGTTATTGGTTCAGTTACGGGCGATGTGAGATTTTATGGCCTTACAAAAACAAGCATGAAGCTTGAAGGACTAGACAAGCATCTCAGGTTAATAGACAGTTATAAAAAATTACATACTGCACGGGGTCTAGAGGGTGCTGTCTAAGAAACCATAGAGCCTCTAGTAAACGAAGGAATATGATATGGCTTTTCATAGATTTCTGAAACGTTTTCTATATATTTAGCTGTTTATTTCTCACTCTAGAGAAGGCGTTCGAAGAGACTATTAAACCAGACATAGGTGTCAAATAAATATGCAGCAAGAAGAATGCTGCAAACATTGATGGTAAGCGCTAGAATAATTTTCCGTAGTGTCCAATATCTATTTAAATCATCCTCAGCGTCCAGGGTCTCAAGAAAACCTTTGTCTGAAGCCAAGAGTTGATGTTCCGGGCCGACTTCCAGCAAAGTCTTTCTCCAATTCTCAGTATGTAAATAATTCACGACGGCAATTCTGCGGTTTGAAACATAAGAAGGAATACTCGCAGAAACGCAGAGCGCCAAAAGAAAGGATAGAAATTTCACCGTTTGCCAATTCAATAGCCAAAAATCTGCCGGTTCAGGAAAAAACAAATCTAATCCCCACCAGGCTGCACCTAAATGAAATAATATCCAAGGTATCATCACAGCATACTTAAAACCCTTAATCATTCTCACCGAATACTCATCAACCCAAGTATGGTCTTGCACGGCTCTCTCGAATTGCTTTCTTCGTTTGGCTACCTCTTCTTCACGGGTTATCTCAGCTTGTGCAAGACATATCTCTCTGTTTGCCGTGATATAATCTGCACAGCCTCTACCATAAGCATTGCTCATTTCTTCCCCTTCAAAAGGGCTATGGGCAATAGCAACAACTTCATCCTTCTCATCAAAATCAAAATTGACATTTGGCTCTGCTCTAAAAGTGAAAGTAAATCCCTTAGTTTCGTGCCGAATGCAAAAAGAAGTGTGGCACTCTTCATCAACACCTGCAGCATACGCCATATCCAACATATACTGAGAAGTTGCCCCCACGAGATCTGCTTCATCCATTCGAGCAAAAAAACCATCGATTATTAACTGTCTTATTTGAGTATCGAAATAATCGTTAGGGACGCATCTATATGTAAGACTACCATCTTCGTTTAAAGTATAATCATAGTTGGCTACATCAGAATCTACATTACGGCCCCAGCCATATGCAAACAACCTTTGCCTCTGTAGAGAGTCATAATGTTGTCGATCTTGCTGATCCAAAATGCTGCGCCGGCAATCAGGGCAAAGCTTCCAAAGATTACCGGAGTAATTACAATAGTAATAGTCATCGCAACGCTCACAATTTCTCATATGGGACAAGAGTCATACTCAATTTATTGTTTAGAAATCTTTCACAGTTTATGTGTTGCATTTTTTTAGGCCCGACATCAACCCCTTTCTAGGCGATCGTTCTTCAGGTGCATCGATCCAAGTAAATCCTAAAAAGCGCAGTAATTACAGACCCAAGTTTTTGCATGTCTTTAAATACACTTTACAACCTCAGGACAGTGCCATAAATATGCATTCTATCGCTACTCGCTCCGTGCACATTATAAATAATATAACATAACACTCTACCTTCAAGGCGGCACGTCTTACCGCAAAATCATTGTATTTCTATCTAATTCATAAGAGATGGCAGCATAGACATGCCGCTCGCTTTTTGTGGCTATAAAAATAATTTATCAGAGACTTCACAGAGGGTAACATGACGATCAATTCTACATTCAAGACACTCGCAATAATCGCTCTTTTAAGCGGGGTTAGTAGCCATGCTTCAGCAGACAGCAATAACCAATCAGAGGGCAAAGCTCCAAAAGCAGCCAGTTCCGAAGTAAGCCACAAATTCTGGAATAGCTTCTTCGATTTGACCTCCCTTAAAACCAGCTTTATTGACACAACACCAGAAGACAAAAACGATGCTATTCCTGTTGGTAAATTGGGCGTTGACGGCGGCGATAAAGATATGATTGTCAAACTAGCAAATGAGATGGCAGAAGGTAAATTTGGGGATTTCGACAGCCTGCTCATCGCACACAGAGATAAGCTAGTTTTTGAATCATACTTCAGGCGGGGACGCATAGACCTACCCCACCCACAGTCATCAGCTACTAAAGCTTACACAAGCATGGCTATTGGTCGTGCCATCCAGATGGGGTACCTATCGATGGCTGATCTGAACAAGCCTGTGATTAGCTTTTTAAAAGATCTCGACCCTACAAAACTTGTTGAAGGCACTGAAAATATCACTCTTCACAAAGCGATGACAATGACCTCTGGTCTAAAAATCAGTGATGAGAGCAAGAAAGAATATGAAACCAGCCCAGACCTTTTAAAAGGTCAAGGTCTTGTTCAAGCCTTTCTGACAAATACAGCGCCTATAACCAAGGCGTCTCAAACACATGACTATAAACCTTATGACCCACAGATCGTGATGCAAGTGCTGGATGCTGTCGTGCCTGGATCTGCCGAAAATTTCATCAAAACCGAGCTTTTGGATAAGATCGGAATAGAAAATTATGGCTGGCGAAAAGATGCAAGTGGCCTGCCGCGCGGCCCCAGCGGATCAAGCATGACATCTCGAAACATGCTGAAGTGGGGTATGCTAACAAAGAATAAGGGCAAGTGGAACGGCACGCAGCTTGTTGGCGAAGACTTTATAGCCAAAGCAACAGGAAAAATCATCGAAATTAACGAAGATGACATCTTCTTCACCACTGAAAATATCACCAAACCGGGCTATGGGTACTATTGGTGGCAGGCTGACATTAAAATTGGTGACAAAAGCTATTTCACCACTTCAGCCCAAGGGGGCGGCGGCCAATATATCATTCTCATTGATGAGCTGGATTTAATTATCGTAACCACAGCACACGCCAGAAACATCAGGCCTTTGAAAGTCACAGCCAACGAAATTCTGCAAGCTTTTACACAGTAAGTTTCTAATCTCAAAATTCCAAGCATGGCGGAGGCGCTCAGATGAGTGCCTTCGCCTAAATTAGGTGTGAGGAATTTTCTCAACTTGTTCACGCTGATATCGTTCTTCCGCTTCTTTTTTTTGACGCACTATCTTTGGTGTCAATATAGGCTTACGGCCATATCGGCCTTCTGTAATGATCTCATAATAAAGCATGGCTTAACTCCTTTTCCATGAGTATTTATTTTTCACTTACTACACCTCCTTTTTAGTGCTAGTTAGTCAGACTATATACAATCCTATATCTGAGTAATTAATTGAGATGAGCACAAAAATTAAAAGGTCTGGTACATTTACAGACAACATGAAGCTACCGATCCATAGATGGTTTAGGTATTCGGCGGGATTTTCTGCTGAATGGGTAGAACAAGAAATTATAAAATATCAATCCGATACGGGTAATGATGCAATTCTTTTGGACCCCTTTTTAGGTTCTGGCACAACTTGCTTTGCTGCTGATACGTTAGGCGTGAAATCTTTTGGTTTTGACGGACACCCTTTCGTTACTCGTGTAGCAAAAGCCAAATCGTGTTGGCATTTACCAGCAGAAGATTTTCTATCACATTGTCAAAGTATCCTATCTTTAGCCGAAACATACTCATTTAATACAACCCGACATGAAACCAACCAATTACTTGGAAAGTGTTATTCACCAGGTGCGCTACAAAAACTAGATTATCTAAAAAAAGCATATGAAGATCTATGTACAAATGATGCTGTTTGGAGGTTAGTATGGCTCAATATAACATCCATAATTCGCGCCTGTAGTCATGCAGGAACAGCTCAATGGCAATATGTTTTACCCAATAAATCTAAGTCAAAAGTAATAGACCCTTTTGATGGTTTTTGGGCAAAAGCGCTATTGATGAGTGAAGACATGAACCATGTCCAGCACATAGGGTGGAAACCAAACTGTAAAATTGAAGAACTTGATGTTAGACAATCTATTCATGCAAACAAATGTAATTTAGTGATTACATCTCCTCCATATCCCAATAATTTTGATTATGCCGATGCTACAAGATTAGAAATGACATTTTGGGGAGAAATAGATGGATGGGGTGATTTAAAAACAGCCGTCCGCCCATCTATAATGCGCTCATGCTCCCAACACTCTGCTGGAGACAAGGTGATTTTAGATGAATTACTATCTTCTGCTGAACTTGAACCAATTAAAGATGATATTTTTAAAGTTACTAAAGCTCTTGATGAAATTCGTCATACTAAAGGCGGAAAAAAAGCGTACCATACAATGATCGCAGCATACTTTTACGACTTATCAAAAATCTGGCTAAACATAAGAAATGCTACTGTTGATGGTGCAAAGGTATGTTTTGTAATAGGAGATTCCGCACCATATGGCATTCATGTTCCTGCAGAAAAATGGCTTGCTCAAATAGCATTACATCATGGTTTCAAAGGGTTTTCTTTTGAAAAATTACGTGATAGAAATGTTAAGTGGAAAAATAGAACCCATACAGTCCCACTGCATGAAGGACGACTTTGGGTAGAGGGATAATATAATATGGCTAAGTCTCCCATACACACTTTAGGGCAAGAAATAGGACTTTTCCTTGAACAAGCAATGCTTCCCGTGTTTCAAAGTGTAGCTGATACCAATGGATTTTATTTGGACTTTGTTGGTAAAGACAGGCCTGCTAGAAAAGGTAAAAAAGTAAAATGGGAAGATATTTACGGCAGCTCTCATGATTTAGACTTCCTAATTGAAAAAAATGGTTCAGATACTAATATGGGACAACCTGTTGCCATAATAGAAGCTGCATGGCGAAGATATACAAAACACTCAAAAAATAAAGCGCAAGAAATTCAAGCTGCTGTATTACCAATAGCTGATAAATATTCTCATCTGAAGCCCTTTTTAGGGGCAGTAATAGCAGGAGACTTTACGGCACCGTCCCTTAAGCAACTTAATGCAAGCGGCTTTAATATTATCTATTTTAATTATGCTAATGTGGTTAAAGTTTTTTTAAAATTTGGTGTAGACATCTACTTTGACGAAGACACTGAGGATGATGATGGCTGGAAAAAACTGGAGGCATTTAGAAAATTAACAAGTTCCAAAAAAGATGCTGTTACAACAGAACTACTAAACCTGCATGAAAAAGAGATAAACTCTTTCACGTCCAAATTAAAAGAAGCACTCGATAGACAAATTAAACAAATCTTTATATCCCCCCTCTTTGGTGAGAACTATTCTTTCACTGACATGACAAATGCCAAAAAATTTATTTATGATTACAATTCTGAGCCAAATAATGAAGAACTCACCTTCGCAAAATATCAGATTGTTATTCATTATACCAACGGCGACAAACTAGAAGGCTCTTTCAGGTCAAAAGATCGTGCTATTTCTTTTTTAAATAGCGTCCTCCACTAAAATAACAATCACATAAAATATACATTTCTCACTATTATGCTTCTAAGCGTTGGTTTTACTGGCGTTCTGATTTAGGCCGACAGCACTGCTCGAATAAAATATACTTTCTTCATACTTAAACTAACGAAAGTACGTATTATGAAGCAAGCAGCAGTATTAACAGACACACAATTTAAACGGACATTAAAGATCATTGCAACAGGCCGACATGCAGAGAGAAATCGTATCATAGTGCTTTTATCTCATTGGTCAGGTATGCGCGTTGGAGAAATTTCTCAATTGCTGGTGAAGGATTTGTTAAATCAAGACGGGACTGTAGTAGACCAATTGCAGATTAACCCCGCTTACACGAAGGGGCATGTCACTCGCCGTATTTTTATAGGAACTAAGCTTCGTGCGGAGTTGACACGGTACATAAAATGGCTTGCAACAGACAAAGAGGTTAATCTGGTATTAAACCAGCCCCTTATTCAATCTCAAAAGAGCCAGAAGCCATTTTCACAAAATAGCCTCAGCTTATTGTTTAAAAGACTATATATCGCAAGTGGCGTACCCACTGCTTCAAGTCACAGCGGGCGTCGTCACTATATATCCAAGCTAGCTCACTCGGGTGTAAGTGCTAAAGTTATCATGGAACTCGCTGGACACAAGCACCTTACAACGACACAGCGATATATCGACGTTACAGATCAGATGAAGGCTAGTGCTGTTGAATTACTTTAGATAATAGCGCGTGAGACTATTTTTGAGAAATTTTCTCAAAATAATATTCACATGTTAACAATCCATTCAGAAATCTATTAGAGAAACTGCAATTTCTCACTAGCCGCAAAAGCCCTATTTTGCTACCCATGTAAACAATATGTAAGCTCAGGCTGGCTAACGCGCTGTTTTGCTTGAGCTTTTCAAGCATAGTAATTTGCATGTTAACAATATGTAAACATTTAAAAATCGCAGTATTTAGCGATTTAAGGGTATAAAATGAGTAATAAATGGCAGTTTTGGATTGATCGCGGCGGGACCTTTACAGACATTGTAGCGAAAGCACCAGACGGTCATATTCAAACACGCAAACTCTTGTCTGAAAACCCTGAAGCCTACGAGGATGCTGCCTTGCACGGCATTCGCTCTTTTCTTGGGCTTGACCCTAAGGCTCCGATCCCGAGCGAAGAAATTGACGCTGTAAAAATGGGGACGACGGTTGCCACCAATGCATTGCTTGAGAAAAAAGGGGACCCTGTCGTTCTTCTGGTCACAAAAGGCTACAGGGATATTCTTGATATTGGCTATCAGGCGCGCCCCGATACTTTTGCGCTAGAGATAAAAAAGCCTGCGCTCTTGTATCAAAAAGTTATCGAGGTGGAAGAGCGCATATTAAGCGAGGGAAGAATAGAGACACCCCTCAACGAAGAAGCCATCCATGCCGATCTTGTCGCTGCATACAGTGAAGGTTATAGGTCTATAGCTGTGGCCTTGATGCATGCTTATAAATATCCCGCCCACGAGCAAGCGATCGCTGCGATTGCCCGCCGTGTGGGCTATACTCAGATCTCCATCAGTCGGGATGTAAGCCCCCTCACTAAGATTGTTGCCCGCGGTCAGACCACGGTGGTCGACGCCTATCTCACGCCTATTCTCAGGCGGTATGTGGATAAAATTTCTGCCGCCTTGGATAAAACAGCCTCAGCCAAGGAAAAACCCTCTCAGAATGTTCTTTTTATGCAATCATCTGGCGGGTTAACAGCGGCTGATCGTTTTCGGGGCCGCGATGCCATCCTCTCTGGCCCTGCGGGCGGGATCATCGGCGCTGTGAAAACTGCTGAACTGGCCGGCTTTGATAAAGTCATCGGTTTTGATATGGGCGGCACGTCAACAGACGTCTTCCATTATGCTGGATCTTTCGAGAAAACTTACGAAACCGAAGTGGCCGGCGTTCAGATGCGGGTGCCCATGATGTATATCCACACTGTCGCCGCAGGCGGGGGATCCTTGCTCACGTATCAGGACAATCGGTTCCAGGTGGGGCCACACTCTGCAGGCGCTAATCCGGGGCCGGTGTGTTACCGCCGTAAAGGGAAGCTTGCGGTTACCGATATTAATGTCTGTCTCGGTAAAATTATGCCGCGCTATTTTCCCGCTATATTCGGGCCCAATCAAGATCAGCCGCTTGACATGTTGGCCGCTCAATCTGCCTTTGACGCAATCTCAAAAGAGATGAACGATGGACGCAGTGCAGAAGATGTCGCCGAAGGTTTCTTGGATATAGCCGTTGATCATATGGCACAAGCCATCAAAAAAATCACCATCTCCCGCGGCTTTGATGTCAAAGACTATGCTATGAATTGTTTTGGCGGCGCGGGGGGACAACATGCCTGTTTGGTCGCTGATAAACTTGGGATTGAGACAATTTTCATCCATCCTTATGCTGGGGTCTTATCCGCTTATGGTATGGGGCTCGCTTCCTTACAGGCGGAACGCCAACAAGAAATTTCAGCGGTCTTAAGCGATGATTTACTTATAGAATTAGAATCAACACTTACGGCTCTAAAATCCGAAATTATCTATGATTTAACAGATCAAGGCCTGTCAGAGAATGCCATTGCAACTCAGACAGAAGCTCTCCTAAAATATAAAGCGACAGACACCACCATATCTGTTGATTTAACAACTCCCGGTGCCATGCGCAAAGCCTTTGAAGCTCAGCACAAAAAACGGTTTGGATTCATTGCCCCAGAGAAAGATATCATCCTTGAAACTTTGATTGTTGCTGGATCGGGCGGCGGAGCTTCTGGCGAAGAAGTCCGTCAACAAAAAGCAAACCATCCTCCCAAACCTATAGAGCACTCGCGCGTCTACCATCACGGCCAGTGGTTAGATACCCCTGTCTACTCTATAGAAACTTTGGGATACGGGCATAGCCTCACTGGCCCTGCAATCATTATAGAACCAACGGGCACTCTCGTAATAGAGCCTGGATGGCATGCCACCGTTAACTCCTACGGTCATTTGATCCTAAAGAGGGAGAAAAAGCGCCAGCATATCGCAGCGGTTTCAACTCATTACGATCCCGTAACATTAGAGATTTTCAATAACCTCTTTATGTCAATCGCAGAACAGATGGGAATTGTGCTTCGGAACACTTCTCAGTCTGTGAATGTAAAAGAACGCCTTGACTTTTCCTGTGCGCTTTTTGATGCAAGCGGTGATTTGATTGCAAATGCGCCGCATGTACCTGTCCACTTAGGATCCATGGATTCTACGATCAAGGTCTTAATCGATAGCGGGCAACCTCTTAATCCGGGGGATGTTTTTGTGCATAACGACCCCTTTAACGGGGGCTCTCACCTGCCCGATGTGACAGTCATCACACCCGTTTTTGATAGTACTGAGACTACCATTCTCTTTTATGTCGCCAGTCGGGCACATCACGAAGATATCGGCGGCCTTGCTCCTGGTTCCATGTCCCCAAGAGCGACAAAAAGCACAGAAGAAGGCATTGTCTTTGACTGTGTTAAAATGGTCAAAAAAGGCCGTTTCCTCACCGAGGAAATGAGAGAAATACTGGCAACGCCTCCCTATCCAGCACGCAATATTGACCAAAATATTGCCGATCTGATGGCTCAAACAGCTGCCAATGCTGCAGGGGCCAAGGAATTATTAACCCTCATAGAGCATTATAGCCTGCCTGTGGTCAAAGCCTATATGGGCCATATTCAGGATTATGCAGAATCCGCAGTTCGCAAGGCCATTTCTACAATGACTAGCGGTTCGTGCATCTATGAAATGGACGATGGCTCTGTTATTCAAGTATCCATAAATATTAACAAAAAAGACCAGACTGCCGCCCTTGACTTTAAGGGCACGTCAGAACAACGAAACCACAATTTTAATGCGCCAGAAACCATAACACGCGCTGCGGTTCTGTATGTTTTCCGCTGTCTTGTCCAAGATAATATTCCGTTGAATGCAGGCTGTATGATTCCCATCTCAATTGCTGTGCCAAAGGGCAGCTTGCTCAATCCCACACCCCCTGCGGCCGTGGTTGCTGGGAATACGGAAACGAGCCAAGCTGTCACGAACGCCCTCTTTATGGCACTGAAGGCGCTTGGGTCCAGTCAAGGGACGATGAATAATCTGACTTTTGGAAATGATCGGTATCAATATTATGAAACAATCTGTTCCGGTAGTCCTGCTGGACCCACCTTTAATGGGACAGATGCTGTCCATACCCATATGACCAACACCCGAATGACAGATCCTGAAATTTTGGAACTGCGTTATCCTGTGATCCTTGATGAATTTTCAATCAATAAAGGCTCTGGTGGCCAAGGGGAATGGACTGCTGGGGACGGGGTTACTCGAAAAATTCGGTTCAGGGAGGCGATGGAATGCTCTATCCTTTCTGGACACCGCCTTTTACCCCCTCTCGGCATGAAGGGAGGCGAAGACGGTCAGGTTGGAAAAAATTGGGTTGAAAGACAAGATGGTTCTTGTGAAGATATGGGCGGAAGTGGACAAACTCAGGTGATGGCCGGTGATCGGATTATCATCCAAACCCCCACAGGGGGCGGTTTTGGTCCGAAATCAGTCGCCATTGGAAAGCAAAAGGAAGAAGAATGATCCGTAAACTTCAAAATATGGGGCCTGGTGCTCTTGTTTCAGCCGCTTTCATCGGCCCGGGTACTATAACAACCTGTACCATTGCCGGGGCGACCTTTGGCTATAGCCTTCTATGGGCTTTGGTCTTTGCGACGCTTGCGACAATGGCGCTCCAAGAAATGTCTGCTCGCCTTGGCATTGTAACTGGCAAAGGCTTGGGCGAGGTGCTGAAGGAAACATTCGAGACCTCGCTTTTAAAATGGCCACTTTTCGCAATTATACTGGTCGCGCTCTGCGTGGGCAATGCTGCATATGAAGCTGGGAATATTGCAGGGGGCGCTATTGGTATTCAAGCCCTGTTTGGAGAAGGCGATACTGTCTTCACCGCTGCAGTCCTCTCTATATCGGGCATAGCAGGCCTGCTTCTCTATCTTGGATCCTACAAACAGATTGAAAAGCTCTTGATTGGGTTGGTCCTCCTTATGGCGATTTCATTTATTTCGACCTTTATCATCGTACGGCCAGATATGATTGCTTTTGCTAAAGGGTTGGTTATTCCCGCGATCGCTGAAAATAGCCTGCTTGTTATTATTGCGCTCATTGGAACGACTGTGGTGCCCTATAATCTCTTCCTCCATGCTTCTGCGGCGAAAACGCGGTGGACCACAGTAGAGGCGCTCCCTGTCGCCCAGCAAGACACATATATCGCAGTGGGACTAGGGGGACTGATTACTATTCTTGTGGCCTCAACAGCAGCTGCCAGTCTTTTTGGCAGTGGTCTGACGGTCACCAGTGCTGGAGATATGGCTCGTCAAATTGAACCTTTGTTTGGTTCTTTTTCAAAAGCGATTTTAGGCATCGGCTTTTTTGCAGCTGGTCTCAGCAGTGCAATCGCAGCACCTCTTGCTACAGGGTATGTTTTTGCTGAACTCACGGGCATAAAAGGCGGCATCACGTCGTATAAATTCAGAGCGATCATGCTAGTGGTTATTGCGATAGGCCTAGCTGTTGCTCTCACGGGCATCCGTCCCGTAGAGATCATCCTATCAGCACAATTTGCCAATGGATTACTGCTACCGATTATTGCGGCATTTCTGTTGGTCGCGATGAATAACAAGACCTTGCTGAAGAAGCACATCAACGGGAAATTGAGCAATGCCATTGGTCTGTTCATTGTCTTGCTTATGGTAGGTTTGGGTATCCGAATGATTTTGAAATCGACAGGATACCTCTAAACTTTTACGCTCTTGTACTCATAAGTTCACGATCAAGCCTTTTTGGCCACTGACCTTGTTAGCAAGGAGATCCGCCCAAATTTGCATGACATTCTGAGCCCCTTGGTGGAACTCAATACTGACTTGATCTGCCAGTTTTGCTGCAAGATCTGCGCTTGCCCCTGAGCCTTTTTGCAGTAAGACACCAGGGCCCCACTCTTGATTACGCTTTGCGATTTGACTAGGCGCAAAGAAAAATTCAGGCTTTGGTCCATCAAGCCCCTTACCAGTACGTTCACTTTCCCAGTGTGTTGCCCCGACAACCTGCGACGATTTTAAGAGATCCGCAAAATGGCTATGGATTTCTCTACGCGTATTTCCATCACCTGACATATCAACATAGACACTACTTACTTTGTTTAACCTGTCTTCCTCACCATAGGAAATGACCTGATCGGCGGTGCCAAGTTGAGTCACAAATTCATGATTACGGGGGGATGTAATTCCAACAAGGTTACCTTCAAACCCCATAGATTTGATGAAATTGGCGCATGAATAACCGGTTTTTGACGAGATAGAACTGATGATAATTTGTTCAGCCTGCATCCAAGATTGATCCATTAGAAAATCTGCAATCACATAGCCTGTAATGAAAAGCGGAAAGTAAAGACAGCGCTCATTTTCAAGCTTCTGCATAAAGGCAGGCTCTGCTTCAGTGCGCATATATTGATTGTAGAGTGGCGGCAAGGGACGACGGTGCTCGGTCTCATCCATAAAATGTTTTTCAGATATTTTACCTGGGCTCATGATTAAATGAGAACTCATAGGGAAAAATCCATATAAACGCTCCCCAACCTTTATAGAAGAGCCGTTGACCTCACTTACGGTAGCCATCCCCCACACTGGAACATTACCCCAAGTTCCCTCATGCGTAGGGAAATATCCCCAATATCCGATTGCCTCGCCGGACAAGGCGTAGCTCACATTGTTCGCTGTTAGAGCAAATTTATCTATTTCTACAAGAATTTGACCCGGTTCTAGCTCATCTTTGTCTTTTTCAACAAAACGTTGTTTTGAATACTCAACACGGTCTGTCCATATTTCTTGGATTTTACTCATAATCTGTCCCTAGTTTTCCAAAATCATCCTTGATGATTTTCTCCAGTACAGAGTAAAGCCACTCATCAGAGAGAAGTCAATGAGATCTATTAACCACCCATTTCAAGATTAGTCCACTGCGGTCCCTAATGCTTCCTTGAGAGGCCATAAATAGTCCTCATAAGTTTTCCAAGCTTCTAGACCTTTAGGATTTATTTGCTCGCGCACTTGCTCAGAACTGGCCGTTTTAATCGGCCGCTCGGTTTTATAGAATTCCAAACAATTTTGCTCAAAAGGTAAGCCACAGTAGTCTAACAATCGTCGAATTTCTTGCTCACTATCTGCCACAAGGTCTTCATAGCGTACACGGTGAATGTCCCCCGGAAAAACCTGATCGAAATGATCCATCAGCGCCACATAAGATCGATAATAACGACCAATTGTTTTCAAATTATAGGTGAATTCCTGGCCTTCGGCAAAAAGCTGCTTAAAGCCACTAAAGCAACAATCCATCGGGTTGCGTCGCACATCAATTATTTTCGCTTTTGGTAAAATGAGTTTTATCAAGCTAATATGACGGAAGTTATTAGGCATTTTATCCGTAAAATAAGGAGCACATTGCCTATGTTGCTGAGTATTTTCTAGATATTGCTCGCCGTATTTGTTCAAGGTCTCCTTTGGAAGGGAAGGCAAGACGAGCGGATAGCCTGTCTCTGATTCTAGCCTTTGTCGGCCTCGGATCTCTTGGGCAATCATCAAAATATCAGGTAATTCCATCGTGCCATCTACCAAAGAATGAGAGGCCAAGATTTGCTCGACTAGAGTGGAACCTGCGCGCGGCAGG
Organism: Temperatibacter marinus; assembly: GCF_031598375.1. Taxonomy (NCBI): domain Bacteria; kingdom Pseudomonadati; phylum Pseudomonadota; class Alphaproteobacteria; order Kordiimonadales; family Temperatibacteraceae; genus Temperatibacter; species Temperatibacter marinus. Next base: position 1,306,889 of record NZ_CP123872.1, on the reverse strand, counting down.
CCCACGATAAAAATTGGGTCTTCTGCCTGCACAGTCCCTGCAACATGCTGGCCATATAAAGCGTCTGTACATATAGATTTTTGCAGCTCAAACTCTTTTTCCATTTGATCTGGGCAATAGCGATTTTCAGTATATCGAAGGCCGTTGCCTTTTTGATAATGATAAAAGGATTGTCCATATTCTTTTTGATCTTCATAGGCCTTGCCTAGGGCAAAATGAACCTGGATTTGTGCTCTATGAGGCAAAGAATAAGGCGCTTCTATCAAACTTTCCATAGTTTCAAGTTCTGCCATAGAAAAGCAGTAAGTTTTTAAATTGGCTAGGCCATACCAAGCATCGCCATACGAAGGTGTAATCGCCAGCGCCGCTTTGTAACTTTTGATGGCTTGCTTTTGATCTCCAATTGTTTTGAGGGCATGCCCTTTGGAAGTATGTGTTACTGCATCGGTCGGCAATAACTTTAGGACGTGATCAAACCCCTTCAAGGCCGTTTGATAGTCATTACTTTGGAGAGCCTGTACAGCATGATAAGAATGAAACAATGGATTTCTAGTATCTTGCTCGACCAGTTGCTTCGCCACCTCAAGAGCCTCGGGAAATTTTTGTCTCTTCCGGTATAATTTCAACAAATCAATGGCAATATCACTTTTAGAATTAGTTAAGGTAAGTGCGGTCTTAAGCAAAAATTCAGCTTCTTCATAGGAGCCAAGCCTTTCGGCGATCGATGCAAGCAAACGTATGCCCTCGAAATGCGCCGGATTAACCTTTAAAAATGCTCTGCATAATGCCTCCGCTTTTTTAAAGTGGTCCTCATAAAAATAATGACTGACTGCAGTTAACTCTTTTGGCAGCGCCTGAAGCCTTGCCAATTGGTGTTGTGCATTCATCAAGGGAATATCCGACTTCTGTTTCACATAAAGGGTCACCAACTGTTGCCAGGCTCCCATTAGCGTTGGATTATATGTAATCGCCTGTTCAAAAGCGACTTGAGCCCCTTCATGATCACCCGTTGTTTTTAAGAGATAGCCCCGTTCCTGATAGCCCCTACCAAACGTAGGCGATTGTGTTAGAAGTCGTATTAGCGTTCTTTCGGCATCTTTTAAAACACCACTATATCTTTCCACAACAGCCTTCATATAAAGTGCATCTCTATTCTCCTGACTGAAGGAGAGGATATCACTGATTGCAGCCATTGCATCTTTAAACTGACCGCGCAACATGGATTGCTGAGCTCCTGCTAACGCTTCTGAAATATCTAATTTTTCCATCGATGATCTCCAAAACTAAGGCGCCTAAAGCGCCTTAGCCATGCGTTGACAAAAAGAGGAGAGTTAAAAGTCAACGGCAAATCTCAAACCGATCGTTCTTGGACGATTAATGGTGACACGCGCCTTACCATAACTTTGGTTATTGAATAATTGCGCTCGGGTATTTGTAAGGTTATCCACATAAGCCGTCAGAGAATATGCATCCCCTTGAAGACCTACAGACCCATTCATCAACAAATAATCGTTTTGCTTAGCTCGATTGATCAGAACAATGTCGCTGTAACTAGAGCCAGAATAGGTTGCACTCAATTGAGCGTGAGCAAGAAAATCCTCATTCAAATCCCATGAATATCGGCCTCTGAACGTCCCTTGAAAAGACGGTGCATTCGACAGTTGCTCTCCAGGGCCCGCAATGGCCACAGACGCACCGACGAGCTCTTTAATTTCAGTATCCAGGAAGGTGAATGATGACGAAAGTACTAGACCAGGGATCATTTTCGTAGCCCACGTTACATCGCCCTCAAGACCTTTAATCACTGCATTTGCTGCATTGTCTGAGAAAAGCAGATTTGTTACCTGAGGGTCAAAAATTGTAGTTTGTAAGTCTTTCACATCCACATAAAAAGCCGCACCATTAAACCGCAAACTTTTATTCAGTAAGTCCATTTTCCAACCAAATTCATAGTTGGTTACTTCGTCAGTTTCAACTGAACCAGGAACAGCCCCACCGCCAGCACCAGCAGGCCTATTAGGTAGGCCTGGACGAAATCCTTGCGAATAGTTGAAATAGACTAAGCTGGTCTCAGTTGGCCTATATGAGACATTGCCTTTTAGGACCCATCCCTTGGCGACAGCACTTTTAGGAACTGCAACGCCGTTTCTGACTTGTGTTCCATCGAAAAGTTCGTCCAAGTTAGCGCCAAAAGCATTCACATCCTCGCCCCCAAAATTATAGAAAGACGAATTGGCTGATCCTTTAAGTCGCACATCAACATCATGGTATCTAAGGCCGATGGTTGTTGTCAGCTTTTCTGAAATATCATATGAAAATTCTCCGAAAAACCCTAACTGGTTATCTGTGCGTGTCACATCATTAAAGAAAATCACCCCCCGCGGTCTAGGATCAGGATTTGTTACACTTGATCCAGGGAGGGGTTCATTTTGAGGCCATCCATAAACACCCGGCGTAAAGCTTTCAGCATTAATTGACCCTGGATAGGTGAAATTATTTTGTTCAACCAACTTTTGGTTACTATAAAAAACCCCTGCTGTCAGACGATAAGGAAGGTCTGCTGGTGTAATAAACCGCAGTTCATGGGTTGAGATTTTTGTCGCTGTGGTACTATCCACAAACATTTGCGGCATTTGACATGTGCCAGAAGGATCGTTGCTGCCAGGGTAAGTCACAGCTGCATCACAAATATAATAAGGCAAATACTGACCAATAAAGAGATAGTCTGTATAATCCATCGTTTGATCCGTTTCGCGCTCAAGATAGGCACCGGCGTAAACCACCTCTAGATCACCGATAAGGGCTTCTATTTGCAAGGCAGTATTCGCAAAATGATCAACTTCGTCATCAGCAGCATAACGCTGAATAGAGAGGTCATTTGGATCATCAAGTTCAGGGTCAATAAAGAAAACCCCTTCTGATTCCATTGTTTGACGCATATGAGAAACAGTCACAGTCATGTCATCCATGGGTGTGTAAAGAGCAGAGAGACGAACCCCCTCATAAGAGACATCGTTAAAGTTTTTCTCAACTAAATCATCATTGCGTGCATTCAGAAAAGTGACCCCTGTCAGATTTGCTGTTGATTGGAAGCCATTCTCTGTCAAGGTGCCATTAGGTCGAGACATTGAGCTTTGAAAGCGAGCGCTTTCTCGTGCAGATAGCTCCCCACGACGATTATCAATGTACCCGCCCTGATCATCAGTATAGAAGACCGATCGAATGGCCAGATTGTCAGTGACAGGAAAGTTAATAACACCTTCAACTTTTGTGCTTTCATCGCCCCCTTCCGTAAAGGCATAGCCCCCAGCAAGTCGCGCAGAGAATTCATCAAGAACAGGCTTATTGGTAATGAGCCGAATGGTGCCTGCTTGAGAACTAGCTCCAAAGAGCGTTCCTTGTGAGCCCGGTAAAACTTCAATTCGGTTTAAGTCGGCAGCATAAACATCCAAATTCCTACCCACTTGTGTTACAGGCTGCTCGTCCAAGTAAAGCGCAACATTAGGGGCAAGACCTGCTACCCCTGCGCCTGCAAGATCCGGTGTTGTCGACGAGAGACCCCGGATATAAATGGAATGTTGAGCAGGGCCAGTCCCACCGGAAGAAACACTCGGTAACTGTAAGAGATAGTCCGTGAAAACATTGATATGTGTTTGCTTCAATGTTTTTTCACCAAGGGCTGTAATCGCTACAGGAATATCCTGTGTGCTTGTGGCCCGCTTCGTCGCTGTAACGGTAACTTCTTCCAGCCAAACGTCCGCCTCTTCATCTTGTGCCAGAGAGGGCGCAGAGAAAGCTGCCATAAGCGCCAAAGAAGCGGAAGATAAGAGTAATGATTTAGATTTTATATGTGATCGATTGTTAAGTGTCATTGTTCATCCCCAATTGATTTATTGACAAATGCACCATCTCAACAAAAGGTAAATAAAGTGTTATCTTGTTGAAATCATTATATAATTACAGTTTTATAGGGTTTACTCCAATAGAGGGGACCCCCATAGGAAATGGATGATTTCTGTCCATTCTGCACAGACTTTTCTCATATACTTCTTTTGAAACTCTGATATGCTTTTGATCTATTTTTCAGACTTGGGGAGGTCAAAAAATGTATGAGATGACTTTTTCATCACTTAAAGAAACCATCGTTGAGGACGGAATCACAGCCCGACTCGCCTCTCTGATTCATAAGCGATTTTCATGTCGTTCTATCCTGATTGTCACAGATCAAGGGCTTATGGATCTTGGATATGGAGACAGGCTGTCCAAAGATTTGATCACCAATGGCTATCAGGTTTCTTTTTTCAGCGAAGTGAAACCTGACCCCGCTGAACAGGTCATTGAAAAAGCCACACGCAAAGCCCAAGCATGTAGAGCCGACCTTATCATCGGTCTTGGCGGTGGTAGCAGTATTGATGTTGCTAAACTGGTGGCCGTCTTATGCCACGCACAGCATCCTCTGGCCTCTTTTTATGGTCTCGATAAAATCACTGAAAAACGTTTACCGCTGATTCAAATCCCCACGACAGCAGGATCGGGATCTGAAGCGACACCTATTGCCATTGTGACCACTGGAGAACAGAGTAAAATGGGGGTTGTATCGCCGGTCCTCTATGCTGACATGGCCATTTTGGATGCCGAGCTTACTCTTGGTTTACCGCCTTCCATCACAGCCTATACGGCCCTTGATGCCATGGTACATGCCATTGAAGCCTTCACATCTAAGATCAAGAAAAACTTACTATCCGATCTCTATGCAAAGACGGCCCTGCACCTCATCGGCCCTCATTTTAATCGAGTATTGAAAGACGGGAGTGATCTAGACGCTCGGCGGCAAATTCTAATAGGCGCTTCTCTGGCTGGAACGGCTTTCGCGAATGCCCCTGTGGGCGCTGTTCACGCCCTAGCCTATCCACTGGGTGCCATACATCATATTCCCCACGGCCTATCGAACTCACTCATGTTGCCGTCAGTCCTTCGATTTAATCAGCCTGTGGCTGGACCCTTATACGGCGCGCTTGCAAAGTCTGTTGGGTTGCCAGAATCCGCTGATCATTTCCTCAAATGGATAGACGATCTTATCGCCCTTTCTGGGCTTCCAACAAAGTTAAGAGAAGTGAATATCCGTGAAGGTGATTTACCTCAGTTGGCAAAAGACAGCCAGTTGCAAACGCGGTTATTGGTCAACAACCCGAGAGAGGTATCATACGAGACGGCCCTCTCTCTATATAAGGAGGCTTGGTAATGGATCCTTATCCCTTAGATCATTATCCTCATACAAAAGAATTGCAAACCCGCTGGATGGACAATGACATTTATGGGCATGTGAATAATGTGGTCTATTACAGCTATTTTGATACAGTGGTAAACAGCTATTTAATCGAAAATAAAGGACTCGACATTCACGAAAGTCCGATCATTGGTCTGGTTATTGAAACTCAGTGCACCTATCTTGCCCCCATAGAATTCCCTATGGACATCACGGCGGGCTTGAAAGTGAGCCATCTTGGCAATAGCAGTGTGCGTTATGAAATTGGTCTTTTCACAAAGGACCCTCTAAAACCTGTGGCACAGGGGTATTTTGTTCATGTTTATGTGGATCGAAACACTAGAAAACCAACACCAATACCGGATACGCTTAGACAGATTTTAAAGCCGCTCGTGAAAAGAAGCCTTTAAAATAACCCTTCCTTATGTACGGAGATTATTGTTCATCCGCTTTATTTTTTGAAGAATAATTATATTTGATCAGAAGGTTTTTAAAAGCGTCTGTCTTCACATATGCCTGCACTGCATTTGTGAGTTTCGTTCTTTGGTCAGAGGTAAGAGACCATTTGCTGACCATATAGGTGGTAATTGCATGCACTTTGTCAGAGAGGACAAGGCGATCAAGCTTTGCTTCTTCAAGGCAAGAGGTCAAAAGCCCATGTCCGGAAAAGACAAAGTCACCCCTTCCATACTCTACCATTGCTGAAAGCTGACAAACACTCGCATTCAGGGCCATGATATTTTCATATCCCTCTTGCCTGAGATAGGCTTCATAGATTGTTCCCTTTTTAACAAGAGCTCTTTGCTTTTTTTTCGCAAGGTCGGGTGTTAATTTTTCAGGACCGAGCGAAGCAAATTGAGAATAAGAAACAATGAGAGGGGATAACCAATCATAGTGCTTTTCCCTTTTTACTGTTCGGACAAGATTGATCAAAACTGTGGGATGTTTGGCCTGGGCCAATTGCTTAAGCCCTCTTTTCCAAGGGAGTGTAACTACTTGAATTGGAATATCTAATTCATTCTGTATCTCTGCAAACATTTCAACAAAAATGCCTTGAGATTTTTTTAACGAAGCAAAAGGAAGGCCGTCAGTTAAGATAACAATCAGGGGATTTTGATCAGAGACAGGCTTGCGCTCACTAGCTTTTCCCATCAAGGAAAAGCTGATCAAACAGAAAAAAATCAATCCAATACCTATGCGAAACGCCACTCTAAAATCCAAAATCTTGGTTAACAAACTTAGAACGATACGAAAGAGACTGTAACAGACTAGAACTGCGCTGTCTTATAATTTGTATAAAATAGTCCCCTTCAAGAGAGAGAAAGAGAGGGGCCATCACTGATCTTCGTCATGACCTCGATACTCAAAGAAGCTAAAATCAGCTGGCGTGTTATCACCTGTTAGATCCTGACAGCACAGACCCACAAAAGTGCCTGTGAAATTAGCACCGTCCCCGCGACCCGCCTCATCAGACAAAAGACTTGCGTCCAAAGTCACGCCCAGCGATGACCACGTCCGTTGATCAAGCGACCAACTGAAATGCATCTCTGCGTGATTGACATCAACCTTTAGGGTGACACTGCCAGACGGCGGTAATTGAATTTTCTCAAAATCTGTCGGGAAAGAAAGCGCCATAGAAGCTTCCCCTTCACAACTCATCACACTTAGATAGCGACCAATCTCTTCATCATGGGAAATATAGAGATAGTGAAATTGCTGACTATTGTAGTAACAGATCAATCCCGCCATTTGCTGAAAATCATTGGGCTCAAACTCAACAGCTGTCGTTGCTGAATAGGCAAGGTCTACCTGACGACGCGCAATCAACGCTTGCATGAACGTGCTACCTATTGATTGGTTGCCTTTTAACCGTAAATAGCCGGCTCGCTCTGTTAAAGAATAAAACCGTTCTGGATAAGGTGTTCTTAGCCATTGATACACAGGATTAAGTGTTGAGTTCGAAAAATCATCATAGGTCATCTCGGCAGGCACAGGAAACTCTGGCAAATCAGGCATGACAACCTGATCTTCCGGACCATTCCCCCCTGAGGCCATTCTAAACCATCCATCCTCTGTGTACGTGAATTTTTGTATGGCGGTCTCGCGCCCAAGAGGGGAACGCTTCAACCCTTCTAAAGGACGGGAGCAAAGATGCGGCAGATAGAAATCACCCTCTTGCGTTTCAACAAGACTGGCATGGCCACATCGCTGCAACCCTTTCGCAGGTTTATCAGCCGCTGTTAGAGGATGGCCTTCTGGATCCACTTCGTAAGGGCCCCAAATATCTTTTGATCGAGCAACAGTCACAGCATGCGCGTATCCCGTCCCCCCTTCAGCGGTCATTAAATAATAATAGCCATTTTTCTTATACAAATGAGGCGCCTCTGTTCCATCAGATGGCGTTCCCTGAAATATATTTTTTCTGGGTCCGATAAGTTTATCATTTTTGGGGCAATATTCTTGCATCATAATGCCCCCAAAAAATGTCCGGTCCGGTCGATGATCCCAAACCATATTCAAAAACCATTTAAGGCCATCCTCATCATGAAAGAGGCTAGGATCAAAGCCACTACTATTCATATAGGTGGGGCTAGACCATTCGCCATCAATCGTCGCACAGGTGGTTAAAAAATTAGGGGTGTCTTTAAAGTTACCATCAAAGCGCTGCACATTCGTAAAGCACAGCCAAAATTTATCATCACTATAGGATAAACAAGGGGCCCATACACCACAACTATCAGGCACGCCTGTCATGTCTAAGAGATCTGCCCTATTTAAAGGGCGTGCGACTAACTGCCAATTCTTCAAATCTTTTGAATGATGAATTTGAACGCCAGGGTACCACTCAAATGTAGACGTAGCGATATAATAATCATCCCCAACTCTGCAGATTGAGGGATCAGGATTAAATCCGGGCAAGATAGGATTATTGATCATGACGATAACACCCCTCCCAGGGCTAAAATTCATACTTATGGCTCAAGCTGTCTCACAGATCCGCGCTCCATGATTGTGTGACCAATGACTTTATCATCAATGGGCATAACACCATGGCTTCTATGTTCTGAAAGCATATGAACCAGTGTTTCAACAGCTTCCGCAGCCATACGGTCAATCGGCTGCTTAACAGTGGTCAGGGCTGGCCATATTGTTGTTGCTATAGGTGTGTCGTCAAATCCAGTGACTGAGAGATCTTGTGGCACGGATAGGCCGTGGCGATGAGCAGAAGAGTAGACTGCCGATGCCATATCATCATTACTCGCGAAAATAGCTGTGGGACGATTATTCTCATCTTTGAGGATATAATCTGCGGCAATCAAGGCTTGCTTGAAACGGTATTCGCCCTTCCCAATCCATTTAGGGTTAGGGGATAAGCCCGCTTCACTGAGAGCCGCACAAAAACCTTCGTATCGCTGATGGCTTGCTTGTTGATCATCTGCACCCAGAATGAACCCAATTTTGCGATGGCCATGAGACAGAAGATATTGTGTCATATCATAAGCTGCTTGAAATTCATCGATCCGAATAGACGCAGCACGGGCATCATGTTTGCTGGGTGAAACTCGTACGATCGGCGCCTCAATTGAATGCAATGCCTCAACGACGGGTAAACTTTCACACAGGGGTGGCGGCAATATCACTCCCGCTAAATTCGACTCTTTATAAAAAGAAAGGCTATCATAGACCCATTCTTCTTTAGCGTCGGGAATGGGTTCAACAACGAGATGGTAACCAACATCACGACTTTTATGTAAAGCCCCCACAAGGAATTGCGCATAATAACCAGAGCGAGCATCCAGATAAAAGGACCCAACAAAGAATGACTTGGACGCAGCTAGACTACGGGCCGATAGGTTCGGCTTATAGCCAAGTTCACTCACAGACGTCATCACCTTTTCCCGCGTTGATTCACGGACTTTAACCTCTTTATTCAAGACGCGAGAGACAGTCATCATTGAGACACCTGCATGCTCAGCAACATCTTTCATAGTGACCAGCGATTTATCAAAATTAATAACCATTTGATCCCTTAGGGGTTATAACATTCTAATTCCGCAATGTTAGCGCTATCATTTATAATATTCACTCACACCCCTTCATGCAAGGAAAATTATTAGCATCTTTTTCACTATTGATATTACCCTGTATAATAAGGCATGATGTTTGCGATAAATTAGAGTGACTTGCCACTATAAGGGCTAAAATAAAGTACGATAAATATGAAAATAGCAATCTTACAGTGCGGTGAATCAATAGAATCAGCAATTGACCTTTTTGGTGATTATGATGAAATGTGTAAAACCATGCTCGGCCTCTCCCCAAGCGAGGCAACCAGCTATCGTATTTTTGATCATCACTTCCCAGAGATTTCAGCCTATGATGCTTTTGTCATCACGGGGTCTAAATACGGCGTCTATGAAAATCATAGCTGGATACCTCCTCTAGAGGAAAAAATTAGAGGCATGAATGCTGCCCGCAAGAAAGTGATTGGTATTTGCTTTGGTCATCAAATCATTGCCCAAGCCTTGGGGGGTAAAGTAAGAAAAGATGAGAAGGGATTTGGTGTGGGCTTGATGACATATCAAATGAAAATAGACAATGAAATGAGAGAAATTTCCCTCTATGCATGGCACCAAGATCAGGTCTATTCCCTTCCCAAAGACGCCCATGTGATTGCTCATTCTGATTTCTGCCCTTATGCGGGCTTACAATATGGTACGCATATTTTAACTTTCCAGGCCCATCCAGAGTTTTTAATTGGGTACGAAAAAGCTTTGTTGGAGGAAAGACGCGGTGTGACTATTTCAACTCAATTAGCTGATCAAGCCCTGACGTCCTTGTCAAAACCATCTCATTCAAAATCAGTATGCCGCCATATACAAAATTTTGTGCAGGATGCGCTATAAAGCGGAGAAATATAGAGAGTCCCTAATAATAGGTCGATCCATTTTCTATTTTACGCCGTAGACTTTAATATAAGAATTAAAAAATCATGATCAAAAATGCATGACAATTAGGGATTCAAGGAGTAGTGGGATGAAAATACTGCGCACAATAATAATCTTTCTAATCGCAACATCTATAGGGATGGGGGTGATGTGGTTAGCAGGCGGATCTGATACCCGACTGAATGGCATCTCCCTGTTGGTTGGTTGTGGTCTATTGGCTTATGCTATAAATTGGATTGCTTTCATTCCTGCTGCTCTAGCACAAACTGAAAAATATTATGATATCACTGGCACGCTAACCTATCTATCTGTGACGGCCTTAGCATGTTATGCAGCAGCACCGCTAAGCCTTCAAGGGATGATTGTCGCTGCAATGGTCGTGCTTTGGGCTCTCAGGTTAGGCAGTTTTCTTTTTACACGCATTACTAAAGATGGACACGATCGTCGCTTTAATGAGATTAAGTTAAACCCCTTGCGTTTTCTAATTGCTTGGACCTTGCAGGGCACTTGGGTCACCCTGACTGCGGCTTGTGCGCTTTATATGATAACAACGCCTAACCGCATGCCTTTGGATATTTATTTTCTCCTAGGGACCTTTATGTGGTGCATTGGATTTGCTATTGAAGTCGTTGCTGATAATCAAAAGAAAGCCTTTAGAAAAGATCCTTCAAATAAAGAAGCTTTCATCCAAACAGGTTTATGGTCATGGTCTCGCCATCCGAATTATTTCGGCGAAATTTTGTTATGGGCTGGAATAGCTCTAATGGCGATGCCAACGCTCATTGGGGCTGAGTGGATCCTTCTCATCTCACCAATCTTTGTCTATTTCTTACTCACTAAGATCAGTGGCATCCCCATGCTCCAGAAGCACGGGCTAAAAAAATGGGGTGAAAATCCTGACTATCAAAACTATATAAAGCGAACCTCTCTCTTACTGCCTTTACCCCCTCGTTCGTCCTAAAGGCTGCTGAGAATTCTCCTCTGAAGGGTTCTTTATTGTTATCCTTTTTATCATCGGTTCTAGACTTTTTTGACTGGGATTGATTTAAATTAATGCAACTTTATCCAGACCGCTTAATACTCTTTCCACGTGTTAGGAACAGGTGAATGTGAATGACTTCACACGAATTCCACTGTGCAGGGAGCGCCTTCACAGTGACGCAGTTGGGAGAGAATGAATGACTCATATGAAGACAACAACGCCGCCGCCGTGGCATTTAGTTGGGAAACATGACGTTTTTCCAGAGGCAGACCTAGATGAAATTGCGCGGTTTAATTTCCTGGCAAATATGAATAGATATCTCGCGGAAACATTGGGGCCTGGCAACAAGAAAACATACGAAACACGTGTTAAGCCTGCTTTTGAAAAACGAGAAGGGCGCGAGCCTGCGTCTCGTCATGAGATCAGGGATGTTATGAACCAAGATAGCTTTCATCGCGTTTGGTCTGCCTTGAAACGCAATACGATGGAGCAACGCCAACAAGCCGGCCGCAGTCTCGTTTTGCGTCAAATTGATGACCTTGTGAACAAAGCGACAGCCCTGACCGAAGAAAATGGCAATCTTGAACTAGACCCCTCCCTAGAGCTGCCAAATTATGTAGCAGGGGTTGATCACCACTGTATGCCAGGAAGCTATCACACAGAATTAATACCTAATGACATTTCTGCAGGAGCAAATTATGACTGCGGCATTTTTGTAACCACTGGTGGGGCAATGGGCCGTTTTAGCGACGGCGGCGGGCAAGCTCTTGCAAACTTTGCCAAGAATGATCTCAAAGATTTTCATCCCAAAAGAATAGTAGATGTCGGATGCACTGTCGGACACAGTCTCTTGCCTATCGCGAAAGCCTTCCCTGATGCAGAAGTGATTGGGATTGATGTCTCTGGCGCTGTGCTCCGCTATGCTGCAGCCCGAGCAGCCGCACTTGATGTCAAAAATATTAGCTTTCGCCAGCTCAACGCTGAAGACCTCTCTGTCATTCCTGACAATAGCGTTGACTGGGTCCAAACCACTATGTTCCTGCATGAAACTTCAGAGAAAAGCATGCGGAAAATGATGGCCGAGTTTCACCGCATTTTAACCCCTGGAGGCCTCATGTTGCATCTAGAGCAACCATCATATGACGACTCAGTCCCGCTTTTTGAACAGTTCATCCGTGACTGGGACGCCTTCAATAACAACGAGCCATTTTGGACTCGCCTGCATGAGATGGATCTTGTAGCCGTCATGGAAGAAGCTGGCTTTCACAAAAGCAGCCATGTGGAATTTAAAGTCAAAGCCGTACCAGACCCCGTGCTCGCAACAGGTGATGTTTCTGGTAAATCTGAAGATCATGGTCGTGCCGCAGCATGGCACGCTATGGGCGCGCGCAAAGAAATGAAAGGATAAAGACGATGACCAATCAAACAGCAAGTATCGATCCTTTTCAACATGTGAACGCCAAATCCAAAGGCAAACGCCCTAAGTATTTTGACGACCCGGCCATGGAACATCTCATGTCCATGAACCTTAGTTTGATGCAAGAGTTAGCCGTCACACGCGAGCGTCTTGATAGCCTAGAACGTGTCATGGAAGACACCGGAATTCTTCCTCGTTCAAAGATAGAATCTTACCGCCCCGATACGATTGCCGCCCAAGAGCGTGCCTTAGCGCACAGGAAATTAATTTCCACTGTTCTGCGCTCAGTCGAACAAGAGTTGGATGGCATGAAACCGCGGCCTGAAGGGACCGCGGACTCGTAATTCGGAGACCATGATAAATTTTAAAGAGGCTTTCAATGGCCTCTTTTTTTCCGTTTAATGTGGTTCCTCGCCGCCCGACACATTCATCGATTCAGCCGTAATATATTGAGCTTGGTCTGAACAGAGGAAAGCCACAGCATTGGCTGTATCAGATGCCAAGCCAGGACGGCCCAAAGGAATACGGTCGGCCATATCCTTTTTATATTGCTCAAGTGTTTTACCAAGTTTTTCTGCAAAATATTCATTTTGCCATGCTCCCAACCCCGTTGTCACATGGTTCGGGCACACATTGTTGACTGTGATCGCATGGCTCCCCAGTTCAATGGCTGCTGACCGAGCAAGGCCTACAAGGCCGTGCTTGGAACTACAATAGGCCTGAGCAAAAGGGAAACCTGATTTAGCCGCTTGACTGGCAATATTTATAATCCTACCGCCACTGCCCTGCGCCTTCATGGCTTGGGCTGCAGCCTGCACTCCAAAGAAAGCGCCAGAGAGGTTCACGTCAATGACAGCACGCCAATCTTCTTCAGAAATCTCTTCCATAGGCTTCATGATATAACCGATGCCTGCGTTATTGACCCAGATATCAAGGCTACCATGAGTGTCCACAGCATGCTGGGCCAGCGCTTCAACTTGGCCTTTATCTCTGACGTCACAAGGGCATGTAGAGACTTCAACACCAAGAGCACGGATCGAGTCAGCAATTTCTTGCATTTCTGAAGTCGATCCAATCATACGATCTGGCGTGGCTTCATCTTGAGACTGACCTAAATCTGAAATGACAATAGAAGCCCCTTCCTCGGCAAGGCGCTTTGCAATTGCAACACCAAGTCCAGCCTCACGACCAGACCCTGTAATCACGGCGACTTTTCCTTCGAGCGGTCTCTTCGGAGCGGCCGGGAAAAGTTCGCTGGTCAGTATAAACATTGGATTATCTGCAAATTCTTGGAATTCTCCGGCAACTTTTTGCATAACGTCCGTGCCGACATCCGCCCCAAATTGTTCCATGTCTTTCACATCGATGAGTTCGACATACGCATAAGGCGGTGTGTCTTCGCTCATCAACAGGCCCTCAGACTTGAATAAACGAAAAGCTTCGATGGAAGATAATTTCCTAACGATCGCAAGATCTGTTGTCTCTGCCCATTTCTCATATTGGGCGACATCCGCGCCTTCTTTTAAGTTAAATAATACAACGAGTGTACTCATCTTCCCTTCTCCCATAGAATACAACAAATGCTTCCCTCTCGCTGGGGTCGCTTTTTATGTCGCAGTTTATCATACACATTTTTAAGGCAGTGCCATTGAGCTAAGTCATTTACGCCCAGCTTGAGATGAACTACTGTAATTAAAGTGAATAACAATTATTTTGTGACGTCAACTATACTATAATATTTTTCAAGGATTACGGCGACTTAGACGGGAATATCCCGGTATATGGCTGTGTACTACTTGATACAGGGTGTGTTATTATGAGCAGTTATCCTACTCTCTTTTCTCCTATGAAAATGGCCGGCATGACATTGAAAAATCGCTTGGGTCATGCCTCTATGACTACCCGCTTTTGTAAAGACGGTGTCCTGACAGAAAATTTCATCAATTATCATCATAGCCGTGCTAAAGGCGGTACAGGTCTCATCGTCACAGAACCCCTTGCCTTGCTAGAGCGTCACGAAGCAGATCCGCGACGTCCCACTGTCTTCTCTCAAGCCGGATTAGAGGCACTCGCTAGACTTGCTGCTGCCGTCGAAGGGGAAGACACTCGTTTGCTAGGGCAAATTCAAGAGTTTGGTCGGGGCCGACATGAAGTAGGCCGTGGAAGCAACGCCGTGGGGGCTTCAGCCTTACCGGACGACCTGAGCTGGACGGTACCTCACCCTATGTCAGAACAAGAAATTTTGGCAATGATTGAAACTTTTGCAGACTCGACTTTAAAGCTTAAAAACTGTGGTTTTTCAGGGGTAGAAATTTCAGCAGGACACGGCCATATATTCCATCAATTTTTATCGCCACAAGCCAATAAGAGAGACGATAGTTTTGGCGGTGATACAAGACGTCGCTGTCAAATGATCATCAGCCTTATTGATGCCATCAGAGAGCGATGCGGCAATCACTTCATCCTTGGCCTCAAACTACCCGGTGAAGATTATGTACCAGGTGGCATCGATATGACAGAAGCCTTTAATATTGCCAAAGAAATTGGAGATCATGGTCACTTTGACTATTGGACTTTTGCTTGGGGCGCACACGCGAATTCGCTTTATACCCATTTGCCTGACGCGCACGGAGACCGGGCGCCTTACAATGGGAAAATTGCTGAGATTCGAAAAGCAGCTCCCTCTATTCCCACTGGCGCCCTTGGGTATATGACAGACCCAAACGAAGCAGAACATGCACTCACATCAGGGCAAGCTGAATTGGCATTCTTCGGACGCCCCCTTGTGACAGACCCCGCCTTTGGCAATAAAGCCAGGGAGGGCCGCGAAGGTACCATTCGGTACTGTGTTTCTTGTAATACGTGCTGGAGAACCATTGTAGACGGGAATAAACTTGAATGTGATAACAACCCCCTTGTAGGGCAACCTGGTGAAGACGATTGGACCCCTTCTGCCGCAGAAATCAGCAAAAAGGTTGTGATTGTCGGCGGCGGAATTTCTGGCCTTGAGGCTGCATGGGTGGCGGCGGCGCGGGGGCATGTAGTTACGCTCTTTTCAGCGTCACAAGAAGTAGGCGGCAAAACCCGCCTCCACGCTGAATTACCGGGCGGAGAAAACCTATCCAGCATCTATGATTATCAATATGAAGCTGCGGTTAAACAAGGGGTCACGTTTAAGCTTGGAACTGAAGCAACTGCTGAGGATATTAAAGCTCTTGAACCCGATGTTGTTCTGTTAGCGACAGGCTCTACCCCATCAATCCCAAATTTCATTCCTGAAGAATATGCTGCAGAGGGCTTTATCATCGATCTTAGACTTTTCTCTGAAATGTTCCTAGACAGGTCGCGCAGTGAAGCAGGGACCCTGCTTATTTATGACCAGGATCATACAGACATGACCTATGCGGCCGCTGAATATTTTAGTTCTGTATTTGATCATCTTGTTCTTGCCACCCCCCGTGAACGCATAGGCTCAGATATGGCCCTTGTGAATCGACAGGGCTTTTATCAGCGTTTACACGACAAAAAGATTGAAATTATTACCAGTGTAGAACCTGAGTTTTTGGATCGTCTGGAAGACGGCATCGTTCGCCTTAAAAATGTTTACAATGGCTCTATGGTAGACGTTGAAAATATCGCAGCCATCACCTTTTCAACAGCGCGCGTTCCTAATAATGATTTATTAGGTCCTCTAAGGGATGCAGGGATAGATGTTAAATTATTGGGAGATGCTTTTGCACCCCGCTCTCCCCTTGCTGCCACGAGAGAGGGCTTTTCAATCGCCATGACTCTTTAACCAGAGAAATATGGCTTCAGTGATTTAATTTCTGCTTCATACGCTGTATATAGGCGGGACTTGTATCACAGCAGCCACCGACATAGGTCGCACCGGCTTGAACCCATTGAACCACTTGGTCTGCGTATTCTTCGGCATTTAATGGCTTGGCAATAACCTGTTCGGGCTCCCCATTCTCTAAGGGCTCGTGTAAAACTGGGTTCGCATAGGCGCCAATTGGAACCGTGACCAAGGCTGAAAGCTCAGGCAGCATTTTCAAAATGGTATGACAATCACAGCAATTGAACAAAAATCCAGCGATTGGTAAGTCAGCAAGTCCCGTTACCAAAGCTTCTATTGTTTCTCCGCCGCGCAATTTACCGGTTGAGGGCTCTAGGGTAAAAGAAACAAAGGTCGGCACCCCTGTTGCGCATCCAGCTCTCGCGGCCGCTTTTGCCTCTGAAATAGTGGTCATTGTCTCGCAAATAAACATATCTACTGAATGTTTAACACTGTGTGCAATGTGTTGGTACTCCGTTAAAATATGGTCAAAATCACCGACCAAATCAGATTGATAGCTGGTATTGAGCGGAGGGAGAGAGGCAGCAATTTTTACTGAAGAGATTCCAGCTCTTTTTCGCGCCTTAAGGGCCAATTCAACAGCCTGTTTCAGCAACTCTTCCTGCCTTGCTTCGAGGCCTGCGCGCTCTAATAATGACGAGGTCACAGCATAATTATTAGCTGTAATAACCCTGGCACCTGCCAGAATATAATCAAGATGAATTTCTTCGATAACATCTGGGTCTTCCAGCAAGGCAAAAGCCGACCAAGCAGAGGACTTATAATCCGCCACGCGCGCCCCCCTTGCTCTCAGCTCAGTGCCCATGGCCCCGTCCATGATAATAATCTTATCTACTGCTTCCATCATCTTCCTCATTCATCCCTTTAGGCATATAATCAAAAATAATATGAAGCCGATTGTCCCGCCCGTTGTTGATGACACTATGGGGCTTTTGATTATTTATCTCGTATGCTTGTCCCACTTCAAACTTGTAGGGGCGACCGTCTACTGTGAACCGACAAGCAGGATTTGTAACCAAAGGGATATGCACTCTATGACCCGCATGAAAAGACGGTTTGGCATCAACATGGGGCGTAATCCGTCCTTTAGGATGCAAGCGGGCGACCATGGCCCTTAGAATAGTTCCGCCCGCTGGATAATTCTCTGCAATAATCCGATTGATTGTTGGCATCAACGCGGACTCGAGCTTATCCCAGCCCTTGTCCTTGAAGGTGGAAACATTTGGCCATTCATCATCACAAAAGATCATGACTATTGAACTGGTCTCTTTGTGCACATCATATGATTTTTGCCGATAATCCTGTTCAAACCATGATGCTTCGTCCTGAGCGAGCACCGCTTTTATCAGCGGCGCCACATCGACAGGTCCTAAATTTTTTACAGGCACCGCAATATCCATGGCGCACACTCCTCCCTTGTTCACTTCCATTATGGTAAGTCCAGCACAAAGCTCAAGGAGAAAGTCTCTTTCAAGGATGAAAGAAATTCAGTCATGGGCGAAAAATATATAGGGCAGGACTTTTCAGTTCAGATCAGGCCTTTTCTTTGCTAACACTAAAGATGGGATTATTTCTGGAGGAAGACGTGACACAAGAGATGCATTTAGCCGCACAATCCGCAAAAATTATTAATGCTTTAAAAACGGGCAAAGCTAAGCAAGCTGAGGCACTCTGCCGCGATGTTCTGATTGAAAATCCATCCAGCCCTCCTTTTTTACGATTATTGGCCCATAGCCTATTGCGTCAAGGAAAGGGCGAAGCAGCCGAACAACAGCTTAGATTTGCACTGACCATCACAGATGATTTTCCTCCCTTATATGAAGATTTAGGAAGCATCTTGGCCCAAAAGGGCGATCTTGAAGAAGCCTTACCACTACTTGAAAGGGCTGCAAGATTAGATTCGTCCAACGCCGAAGTTCATAAAAAAATTGGCCAAGTCCTTGCTGCTATGGGACGCGGTCAAGAGGCAGACACCTCCTTTCAAGATTATTTTACTCGTGATAAAGGCAAAGAGAATATTGCAATTGGTCTCGAGCATATCCGGTCCGGCCGCCTTGAAGAGGCGGAAATAGCTTTCAAAAAAGCCCTCAGAGAAGCGCCTGATAATGTTGATGCTATGCGTTTACTCGCGCTTAGCTACAGAGATCAGGATAAAAAACTCTCCGATGCAGAGGCTTTATTGAGACGGGCAACAGACATAGCCCCAGATTTTCTTTTTGCTTGGCTCGACTTAGGGGGGCTTTTACAGAGCCTGATGCGGGCAGATGAAGCCATTAAATGCTTTGAGGCCGTTCTGATCCATGAGGCCGATAACGCAGATGCTCTTGCAGGTCTAGCCAGTGCATATGGAACCGCAAACTTCCCAGATAAAGCCTTAGATGTTTATAGAAAGCTCATTAGTATTAGGCCTGAAATTGCAGGCTATCAAATGGGATTTGGACATGTTTTAAAAACAACAGGACATATGGAAGAGTCTCTGACGGCCTATAGACGTGCTATCGAGTTGAGACCTGATTACGGTGAAGTCTATTGGTCAATGGCGAATTTAAAGATTTTTAAATTTAGAGACACTGAGATCAAAGCCATGGAAGAGCAGCTTGCCACCAACGAACAGCTGGACGTCAAATCATCTGTCCATATGCATTTCTCCCTAGGGAAAGCCTATGAAGATCAAAAGGAGTTTGACAAAGCTTGGCATCACTACCATGAAGGCAACCTGAAACAGCGGCCTTCAGTCACGTTCGACCCAGCTCAAATGAATGTAATGCATAAAGGACTTATGGATACGTTTACTGCTGACTTTTTAGAAGAGAAAAAAGCCGTTGGAGATCCGAGTCCAGATCCTATATTTATCGTTGGTTTACCGCGATCGGGCTCGACACTTATAGAGCAAATTCTTGCGAGCCATAGTCAAGTTGAAGGAACGGCTGAGCTTTCCGATCTCGGCCGGATCGCTAGTTCAATTGGCAAATACCGCGTTGATAAAATTCACTACCCTCAGTCTGTTCTGGACCTACGAGATATGGACTTTAAGGCTTATGGTCAAGAATATCTCGAAGCCGTGAAACCGCACAGAGTGGAAGGAAAGCCGTTTTTCACGGATAAACTACCGAACAATTTTGCTCATATCGGGCTTTTATCAACCATCCTCCCCAATGCAAAGATTATTGATGCGAGACGGCATCCTCTTGATAGTTGTCTCGGGGCTTACAAGCAGCTATTCGCGGCTGGGCAGAATTTCACCTACGATATCTTTGAACTGGGAGAATATTACCAAAATTATGATTCTCTTATGACTTACTGGCACTCCGTCCTGCCCGGGAAAATTTACACAGCGCATTACGAGCATACTGTTCTTAATTTGGAAGACCAAGTCAGGGGGCTTCTAGACTTTTGCGGCCTGCCCTTTGAAGAAAATTGCCTGAATTTTCATGAAAATAAACGGGCTGTGCTCACGGCCAGTTCAGAACAAGTTCGCCAGCCAATCTATAAAGGAGGTCTTGGCAAGTGGCGCGAATATGAAAGCCATCTTGAAGACTGGAAGTATAGTCTTGAAGACATATTGGACCGACTCCCGACCACAGTAAAAAAGGCAGGGTTATCATGATAAAAAATTGCACCCTATATAGTTTAACTCTCTTTCTATTCATTAGCATGCCGCTTATGGCGGCTGACGATAAGGGTGCCGATAAAATTTTTTGGAATGGTGTCATTTATACGGCTGATGATCAACAATCGTCAGTGACGGCCCTCGCCATTAAAGGCGATACAATTCTATATGCTGGGTCAATCAACAAAGCTACAACCTACGCAGGCCCTCATACAGAAATGATTGACCTAAAAGGAAAGATGATCTTACCTGGTCTGCATGATGCTCATGTCCATCCTTTACTCGCCGTCGAAAAATTGACCTGCACGCTCCCTGAAGGTAATATATTCACACTGCAGGAAATCATTGATTATATTAAGAAATGTCTCCAATCTGACGGGCAACAACTTCCAAAATCGGGCTCTTGGATTACAGTTGGCCAGTTCAGTGGCTATGGTGTCGACAGCCCTCAATTTTTGGGCCCTTATGCAAGTTTACGAGACGGTCTTGATCAAGTGAGTGAGACGCATATTGTTTACCTTCTCGGCACAGACGGCCATGCCTATGCCACCAACAGTTATGGATTTATGCACGGGGCAACCCTCCATGAAAAAGCAATTGCTGTAACCGCAGAGACATTAAAAACGGATTTGAAAGCCTACCAGGAATATTTTGCTCGGGACGCAGAAGGACGGCCGTCTGGTTTGATTAAAGATGCTGGAGCCTATGATCTCTTTTTCTATAAGAAAGAGTCTGTCAATTCTTTGATCTCTAGAGCGGATGATATCAACCACTTCTTTTTATCTAAAGGGGTGACCTCTGCACAGGATGTGTGGTCGACAGATAGAGAAATCGCCGTATTCAAACCTCTTGCTGAGAAGAATGAATTGAAGGTCCGACTGACGTTAGCTTACGCCCTGAGAGAAGATCTCTATGTGGACCAAAACAACAAAATTAAGACCGAAGCCTTTATTCAGGATGTCCTAAAGGTGAGCCGTGATTTAGCCCCTTATTCTGATTTTTTAAAATCTATGGCAGTGAAAATTATGGTAGACGGTGTGATTGAAACCCCAACCCAAACTGCCGCCTTGAAAAGTCCGTATAAAACGGTTCATTGGGATCAAAAAGGCCACACAACCTACAGCCATGATACCCAAAATTATGGGATCATAGAATTTGATGAAAAAAGTTTAATCGATACTGTTAAGGCCCTTGATAAAGCAGGGATTACAGCACATTTTCATTCTCTCGGCGATCGCGCCATCGATGTCACACTCACGGCGATAGAAGCAGCAAGAGCGAGACAACTAAGCACTTTGCCGCACAATATTTCTCATATGCAAGTCATGGATCCGAATGATTTAGGCCGGCTCAAAGATCTGGGTGTTTTTGTCACCCCAACTTTATCTTGGCTTTCCCCAAGTCCCGCTTATGACGTAACCGTTATGCCTTTCTTACAGCGACATAATAATGTCTATGAATTCAAGGATCTTTATAATCAAAACTCAGACTATATGAGTAAGGCATATATCTTTAAGAGCATGCAAGAGCACGGCGCGACACTCTCTGCTGGAAGCGATGTCCCTGTCGAAGCAGTGGGGCTGCGTCCCTTTTCCGACATCATGTACGGTCTGATGCGCGGCGATTTCATCACTCCTTCTCTAGAAGGGGCGAATAAGCAAGTAGACCCTCAATGGATGATGATGAATAAGCGGGAGCGGCTTTCCATCAGAGATCTGATTGATGCCCATACCATCAATGGTGCAAAAGCATTGAATCATGATCACATGACTGGTTCCCTAGAAATCGGGAAAAAAGCAGATTTTATTATCATAAACCATGACATCATCAAAGCCGCTGAAACATTGGGGAAAACCCCAACATTAGCCTATAGCCGAGAAGCTTATAGTATATGTGAGGCTTTTAAAGGGCCCCACTGTAAAACGAAAGTTCTTGTCACATATGTAGACGGTAAAATTGTTTATCAAGCGGATTAGTAGGGCCAAACTTCTAAGCCATGGACTGCATTTCTGATATCCATTGTTAAATTAACCTTCAGGGCTGTCTTGCCTTCTTGCAGGTCGTGAACACAGATGGTTGAAGGCGAGGATCCTCCCGCAATTAACCGCTCATTAATCACACAAAGGCCTCTTGCAAATCCCTGTCGTGCAGTCCGGCTATCGTCGAAGTCCTGATGGGTCAGATCACTTGACGGATAAAGCGGAACTTTTAAGGCTCTGTCCTCATCGCCGCTGCGTGATGCATAACGCACGACATCAGAGTCGCTGTCATTAAACAACACACCCTCACGAAAGGGTTGTGCGTTATGCGTACCTGGCGGCAACATGGCTGACATATGGATAGTTTCGCCGTTGAAGAGCAACATGCCCCCTGATTTACGGCCACTTATATACAAACCACCCGTGGTGGCTGTGACCATATTTAAATGCAATTTATTGAGGGATAATGGGCCTTCATCTCCGTATGGATCATAGATTGATCCTTTATAATTGAGGCCTTCTAAATCAACATGCAGGGCCCAATTAAACTTTTTTTCGATGAGATCAAATCCCAAAATACTGTCATAAGCCGTAGACGTTAAGAACAGAGTATTCTCGTGAACTGAAATTTCATGACAATGCTTTAAATAAGGGTTTCGCCATGACCCAACTGGTTGAAAATCTGGTGTATAGGCAAACAGTTCATCACTGGCTGCGATATAAACGAGACCCGCATGAAAAGCGATACCCCTCAGGCCTCGATCCCATCCCCTTCCTTGCCAATCAATATCCGCTGTATTCCAATCAAGAGGTTGCGTCACCTGCTGCTGATCTAGGTCTAGTAGATAAACACCGCCGTGACTTTCCCCTTGAAAACTCCCTCGCACTACAGACGTCGCAATTAATTTCACCAAAGTCTCCTCTTTTCTATCTGTAGTTCTGCATATGCAGTCAGACAAATCAACCCGTCTCACCAGATTTTTCTACATAAAAAACAAGGGTACCACCCGCCTAAGCGAATAGTACCCTTTCAATTGTGAGGATCTCTAATTAGAAACGTTTTCTAACCGTGAGCCAAAGTGTCCGAGGACGATTAACATTTTGCATATTCCGGTACATATTCGTTCCGAAATAATCTGCAGCATAATTATCACCCTCATCAATTGAGCTGATATTACGCTGATCAAAGAGATTATAAATAGCAAGTGTGCCATCCCAATCGCCTTCTTTCCAAAGACCTGCGGTTAGGTTGCTCTCGTTATAAGACGGGATAACTAAGCCAGTATATTGGTTTTGTAGCTGTGAAGCTTGTCCCCAAAAATCATAGCGAACCCAAAAGTCTGCCCCCCACATTGCATCAGGAATAGTATATTCAAATCCAAAGGAATATTTACTGGACGGTGCAAAGGTGAGATCTGTCCCTGCTGCGACACCAATTGATCCATCACTATTCAGGATAGGATCTTTTAATTTCGCATCCGAAAGGAATAAATTGGCATTGAATGTTAAGCGCGGTGTGACTTGTGCCCACATAGACCCTTCAAAGCCTTTTGACACAGCTTCACCCCCATTCACATTCCCGTTTAGCCACCAAACACTATTAGACCAAACACTGCGCTGGATATCTTGCCACTCCATTCTGAAGACAGAAAGATTTAACGTCAGTCGATCATCCAACCATTGACTTTTTAGGCCAGCCTCATAGTTGGTTAAAGTATCAGGACCGTATTCGCGTGGAACAAAGCCAGTATTTGCAGCCCTCAGCGAGTTTACACCGCCAAGTCTGAAGCCTTCACTATAGTTAAAGTAAACCATTCGATCGTCATCAATACGATACTCTAGGCCAAACTTATAGACAGTGTCATTATTCTTTGCCTGAATAATATCAGTTCCACCATAAAAATCACCTGTGACACCCTCGGGCGGCAGACCGAATGGCCACTGATTAATTTCTGTGCGGTCCCGTTCAAATTCGAACCAACGCGCCCCAAAGACAGCCATGAGGTTATCTGTGAAATTATAAGAAAGCTCACCAAAAACAGCGACCTGAGAAACCGTGCGATCATATAGCTGTGAATAATAGCGATCGCCTGATTTTAACGGGCACTGGAAGGCAGGCTCGTAATAGGCATAATAGCATGACCAGTAATTGGCAGACGCATAACTTTTTGTACTAAAATAATCTGGAACTTTAGTGCCCCAATCCCAGTCATCTTCTACTTTTTCATAAAAGCCACCGACCATCCACTGGAACCGGCTATCCCCTTTAGAGGACAGGCGAATTTCTTGCGTGAATCTTTTTTGAGTCTGATTGTTATAGGTATATGATTTACGATCTCCAGTTTCTTGGAGCGCATAGTAAGCCGCATAATTACCAAAAGTCTCATAATAACTTGAGCGCCAAGCATCATAGGTGGACCCGTCCCACTCATAACTGATTTTACGGTCAAGATAGGTGGTTGCAGAAACCAGATCTGCAAAGCCCAAATCTCCACGGATTGTTAAGGCTGCTGACCACCATTCATCATTTCGGAAATCATCACGGAAACGAACAATCGCATAGTCCCCAGCTGAGGGGTCTGTTTTCCAGTCTCCGTTAGATTCGGATTTTTCATACATGCCTGTTGCCAGAACAGACCATGTATCACTCACATCCCATTTTGCAGAGAGACGGCCTCCATAAACACCCCAGTCATTGAAATCATCTTCAACAACATCACTGTTATCATAGGATCCGGTTAGCCCTGTCCCAAACACATTATCGATATAGCCACCGTCTTGAACTTTAAAACCGACAGCCCGTACAGCCAAATCATCTGTGAGTGGAATATTCAGAACACCGTTGATGTCATAACTTGCTTCACCGCCTTTAGTAAAGCCAACCGATGCTTCTACCTGACCACCAAAACCTGAAGTATCGGGTTTATTCGTAATGAAGCGAATAGTCCCTGATTGGGAGGAAGATCCAAACAGAGTTCCTTGAGGTCCAGGCAAAGCTTCAATTCTTTGAATATCGACCATGCGCGGATCAATTTGCTGACTGATAGCAGTCATCGGTTGCTCATCAAAATAAACAGATGTGGAACTATCTGTCCTAAATTCGTCTGTGCCAGTAGAAACACCGCGGAATACAATTTGATTCCGGCCTGGCTGCAAGGCATAAAAAGTGAGTGAAGGGATCGACCGGGCATAATCCGCCAAGTTCATCAACCCTTCTTTCTCAATTGTTTCCCCGCTAATCGCAGTGATACTTTGAGCCACATCCTGAATATTAGAGGCTGACTTTGTACCAATAACGATCAGCTCTTCAATATCATCATCGTCGTCCTTATCAGCATCCTGAGCATAACTTGCCTGCGGCGTCATCATCAAAAGCGAATAAGCTGAAACGCCCGCTAACAATTTCAGATGATGTTTTTCCCGTAAATTTTTGATCATTTTATCCTCCCAAAAGCTTTACGATACGATCCCATCTTTAATTAACCATAGTTCACACACCGAATACAAACTGTTTATCTCAACTCTAGCTTTAGAAAAACTAATCCTTAAAAGGGTTCAAGAGGTAAAAATTCAACTACTTTCAATAATTATGATGCTTAGTACGAGAGTTTCAGTTGAAAAATTTTAAGCCCTTGATCCTAATAGACTTCACAAAAAAGGGCCCCGAAGGGCCCCATAATATTCTCTAAAATCATGATATTCGACGATGGTCTAGAACTGCTTCGAATATCTAACAGTGAAGGAACGCGGTCTGTTCGTTGTGATCCGACTATCGTAATCGATAGAGTTGCGGTACATTTCAGCACGTTCGTCAAAGAGGTTTTCCGCAAACAGAATTAAGGACCAATCATCTTCCTCAATACCAATTGAAAGGTCTGCGATTGTATAGCCAGCCTGTTTTTCTCTGTTGTTTATGAAAAAGTCATTATAGGAACTCCCCTGATGACTTAGAGACGCTTGGAAGAAGCTGCTATAGTCCATAAATTCAAAGGATTGGCGTGCACTCATATGCACCTTAAATTTAGGGATCATTGACAATCGTGTTCCCTCAGGCGCGTCAGGATTGCTGTCTATATTGGCAACATCAACAGCATAATTCTCTGACAGTGATGCATCAATATACGACATGCTTGCTGACAAAGTAAGCGACTCTGTTGCGGCAACAGTGATGTCGGTCTCTAACCCTTTCACTTTGGCACTGCCCACGTTGGCTGTTAAGCCAAGGAGAGAGATGCTAGGATCAAAGCGTGTTAATTGAATGTCGGACCAATCCATCACAAAGATCGACCCATTAAAACGCGCCCGACCATCTGCCAATGTAGATTTCCAACCAAATTCATAGTTTGTAATCAGATCAGAATTATAGGTTGCACCTGCCGATGTGCCTGTCACCCGATTATTACCACCAGGTCTAAATCCTTCAGAGACCGTACCATACAAGAGCACATCATCATTCACCTGATAATCAAGTGAGAATTTAAAAATCGAACTGCTCTCTGACGACTCTAAATCTAACAATTCGCCATTCCACCAGAATGTAGCAACCACACCCTCAAGCTTACTGCTGGATTTGAAAAACCTTGCCCCAACTGTCGCAGAAAGCTGTTCATTAATGTCGTAAGTCACTTCCCCGAACACTGCTTTTTCTGTGTCCGTCCTAACTTGATCAGTAATGAAGTATGAATCTGAATAATGGCCAGAGACATTCCCTGTAAAGTTATCATCTGCTCGTTTACCAGCGCGCAGTGTTGGAATACGCCACTGATTGTCGTAAGCATGCTCAGCATCCTGATAGAATAACCCTGCGATGAATCTTAAGCGTTTATCCTGAGCGCTCTGAAGGCGAATTTCATGAGTTTGAACTTTATATTTAGATTCTTGATCAAACTGAATGCGTGGGTCTGTACAAGTGTCCGTCAAGAAATAATAGTTCGCATCAAAATCACACGTATAGTAAGGGATGAAGCTTGAGTATGCCGCATATTCACTATAATCAATATCATATTGAACATCACGGTCTAGGTAGGATCCAGCATAGACAAGATCCATGCCTGCAACTTCACCTTCAATGGTTAACCCGGCTTGAGTGAATTTATCTTCTCCGCGATCCTCAAAGAAGCGCTGCACCTTTAAATCCCCAACATCTTCAGGGTCGTGATCCCAAACACCTGTTGTCTTTTGCTTTTGATGCATCAATTTAGCTGTTGCCGTCCAACTATCATTGAGGTCTACTTTTAACGCTGCACGCATCCCTGTGTTTTCTTCATCGTTAAAGTCTTTCTCTAGATAGTCATCATTGGTGACTCTGATACGCGATGTAGCTGGATTTCCAGCATTGTTTAATCCATCAACTGTAAAGACTTTTGCGCCTTTCACATTGTCAATATATCCGCCATCACTCACATGCCATCCAACAACACGGAGCGCTGCAGTATCAGACACAGGCACATTGACAAACCCTTCAAGTGAGTAGCTTTCTTCACCTTTTCTGGTGAATCCAGCACTCATGTCAATGCCGGCTGAAAACCCTGATGGGTCTGGCTCATTTGTAATAATTCTTATGGTTCCCGCCTGAGAGCTTGCCCCGTATAACGTGCCTTGCGGTCCAGAGAGAGCTTCCACACGAGCAATGTCATACATGTGAACGTCCAGCACACGCCCAATTGCCGTTACAGGTTGATCGTCTAGATAGACACCCACACTCGGATTTGTCCCAGAAAAGTTACCATCCCCGCCATCAGAAATACCCCGCATATAAATTTGGGCATTCCCTGGGCCTACGGAAGCGATAGAGACGCTTGGCAGCATTTTGGTAAAATCAGAGAAACCTCCGACATTAGCATCCTCTAGTTTAGACTGGCCTAAAGCTTGAATTGAGATAGGAACTGACTGCATAGATTCAGATGTCTTACGTGCGGTAACGACAATTTCTTCAAGCATCATTTCATCATCTTGTGCCTGAGCCGCCAGCGGTGCTGACATAACAGTTGTAGTTAACAGTGCCACTTTTAACGTGGCTTTTGAATATTCTTTCATATTTCCCTCCAGAATATATTTTTCCCATCTCGCAGGCTAGGGAAGCAGAAAGAATTAGGCAAACGACCTTTTCATACACTGACATGAATTAAATTTACCCTTGAATAGGGAAAATCATCAAAAACCCAGCAAATTGTATGAATAAAACTAAAGGTTAAGCTTATCTTTTAGAGTGCCGGATATTTCGGCAATACATGAGCAAGTGCTTTTTGAAGGGGCGCAAGGTGGCCTTCATAGGGCTTCCATGCCTCAAGGCCACTTTGGTAAATGGGCTGGCGAACTTGTTCCGAACTGGCCGTCCGCACTGCTCGGTCATTTTGATAGAATGTGAGACATGCTTCTTCAAAAGGCAAGCCGCAATAGTCTAGCAAACGGCGCACTTCCATTTCCGTATCAGTAATCATTTTTTCATAATATACCCTGTGAACGGCTTGCGGTAAAACAGTGTCCCAGTGCTCCATTATTTCATAATAATCGCAGTAATAATTCCCGATATCGTTCAAAGAATATGTAAAGTTTTGACCCTTTGCGAAGAGCTGTTTGAAACAGCTAAAACATCCAGCCATCGGATGGCGTCTGGCATCAATAATTTTTGCCTTTGGTAAAATTTCTTTTATAAACCCAATATGCATGAAATTGTTTGGCATCTTATCAATAAAGAAAGGCAAGCCAGACCGATGCACCTTCGTCCTTTCAATATATTCTTCCCCTAAGTTTTCAATGTCCTCTGAGGAAAGAGTAGATAGAATTTCAGGATAGTTTCCTTTATCCGTGACAACTTTTTTTCCGCTCAAGCGGCGGGCCATAGAAATAATATCGGGCAATTCCATTGTTCCTTCCACCTGAGAGTGGGAAGAGAGAATTTGCTCGATGAGTGTGGAGCCCGCACGAGGGAGACCGACGATAAAAATAGGGGCAGAATCATCACAGCCCTCCATCCCTTTCTTTTCATAATGAGCCGGTGAAAAAAATCTTTTTTGGCGCAACATATCCTGGCAATGCGTTCGCGCATCATAGTGAACAATGTGCCGCTTCACCTGATTACCTTTTGCATAAGCTGCGAAAGAACCGTCCACATCACCTTGCTTCTCGAGAGCATAGCCAAGAGCAAAACAGAGATGCACAAAATCTTGTGCCTTGGGCTGTTCAACCAACATCTGTTCTTTCATTTGCAGAATATCCGCGTCCGTGAAAGTGAATGTTTTTAAATTAGCCAAAGACCAATAGGCCTCCCCCATCGCTGGTTCAAGTGCAATAGCAGCCCGATAAGCGTCAATAGCTTTTGCCACATCCCCTTTTGTTTTTAGAACATGACCAAGTGACAATTGAATATGAGCATGCTCAGGCAGCCTCTTTGTCAAATTTCGGTATAATTTTTCCGCTGCGTCAAAATCACCGAGGCTCACAAGAACCGAAGCTTTTTGCACAAGAATAGCAACATTATCAGGCTCGCTTTCGAGTAAACGCTTTAGCTCAAGCATACTCTCTTGATAGCGCGTTCGCTTGGCAAGCAAGGCAGCATAATTTAAACGAGCAAGGGTAAAATCAGGGGCTAAGTCTAAGCAATGAAGAAGCAAATTTTCTGCCTCTTCATAGACGCCCACTTGAATTCCTATCTCAGCTAATAATCGAAGTGCTGAAACATTATTCGGATCTTTTCTTAATAGATCTCGGCTCAGAGATTCAGCCTCTTCAATCTGCCCTTTCTGGAAAAGTGCATAGGCTTGATGAAGCTTTTCAGATGCTGAATCTACGGCCACCATGATGCAGACTGCTTTCGTTATTTGACTTTAACGACAACATTACCAATAAGCGTTCCACTTTCAACAGCTTTATGCGCTTCTGCAGTTTTTTCAAAAGGGTAAACTTCTGTGATCATATGCTTAAATGAAGGGTCCTTAATACATTCATTCACACCATTGACAGTCAATGCACGCGCCTCTTGTGACAATAGGTATACAAGGTACATTCGCACAGTTACGCAATTAAACATCATTGGGTAGAAGGGCAATTTAGGTTCCATATCTCCCATTGAACCATAGGTCGCAACAACACCATTTGGTTTTAAGATTTTATTGGTTACCTCTAGATTTCCACCAAATTCAACCTCGACAACACGATCAACGCCTTCTCCGTTCGTTGCAGCCAAAATGGCTTCTGCTGCATCCCCTTCTCTATAATTGATCACTGCGTCGGGACCCGCGGTCTCAGCATGGGCTGCTTTTTCAGGGCCGCTAACCGTTGTAATAACTTTCGCACCGCCCGCTTTGGCAAATTGAATAGCATAGTGACCAACAGCGCCAGCACCGCCTGTGACAAGGATAGTTTTCCCCTCTACAGAGCCGTCAGCATATACACCATAGTAAGCTGTAGAAGCTGGAATGCCAAGACAAGCCCCTGCTTCGAAACTCACGGCATCAGGCAAATGCGCTGCTTGTTCGGCGGGAACTACAATATATTCAGCATTGGTCCCCATCGCCCGCGCCCATGCGCCATTCCAGATCCAAACACGCTCCCCAATACGCTCTGTAGAAACACCCGCACCGACAGCCTCAATCACACCAGCTCCGTCTGAATGAGGAATAACGCGATCAAAAGCAAGAGGGCCTCTAGCACCAGCCCGTGTTTTTACGTCAGAAGGATTAACTCCTGAAGCATGCACTCTCACCATCACTTCTCCAGCATTCAACTCAGGTACAGCAATTTCCCCAATCGTTAATACTGATTCAGCCTCACCAGTCGTTTCATACCAAACAGCCTTCATTTCTTGTCCTACTCTCTTCTTCAATTACTCTATGATTTGATCAATTTAATGCTGACTCAGTGACTCTGTATGCCCATCAACACCAATAATTTGCCCTGAAATACGCCTGCCTAAATCTGATAAAAGGAAAAGCGCTGCATTGGCGACATCTTCCTTATCAACAAAGGTTTTTAAGGAGACATGTTTTAAATAACTATCCATGACTTCCCGCTCAGATATATTTCTACTTTCTGATTCAGCCCGGATCACTCGGTCAATTCGGTCCCCGTTCACACTTCCTGGACAAATGGCATTCACACGAATGTTGTGAGGCCCCAATTCCATTGCCATTGTCTTCGTCATTCCGACAACGGCCCATTTCGCTGACGCATAGGGTGCCCGATTTGGATACCCAAAAAATGCAGCACTTGAGGCAATGTTTAAAATCGACCCTGCATCATTTTTCTTTAAATGAGGAATTGCCAATTTCGTCGCATAGAAAACACCGTTCAAATCTACATCAATTGTTTTCCGCCACTCTTCAGGGTCAATATCTTCCATCAGTCCGTTTGGCCCTGCGATTCCAGCATTATTCACTAGTATGTCCAGCCCACCCAATGCCTTTAAGGCGTCTTCAAAATACGCCTGCATGCAATCAAAAGACGCTACATTCGCCTGGCCACAATGCACAATGCCTTTGTCCTTTATGTCAGCAAATGATTGATCGTCCACATCACAAATGGATACAGCTGCCCCAGCTGCAACAAAAGCTTCTGCCATGCCCAGGCCGATGCCTCCAGCACCCGCCGTTATAATCACGCGTTTATTTTGTAGTAAATTATTTTCATACTGCATGAAAACCACCTCCTAAGATCACCCTATATAAATGAAGGGTTTAAGAGCTATTGACAATTTGATATTACATTCACTAGGGTGAGAAAAACTAACTCAATGATATTTTTGATATGAGAAAGGATACCTCAGTGAGGCGCCAACTCCCCCCTCTAAACGCTCTGAAAGCTTTTGAAGCAGCGGCACGTCTTGGTTCATTTAGAGATGCTGCGGACGAACTTTTTGTCTCTCACTCAGCGATTTCACATCAGATAAAGAAACTTGAAGACCATCTCTTGACTGAATTATTTATTCGCTACCCTCGGTCCGTGGAGTTAACTTCAGCCGGTAAAAAATACTTTCTTGTCCTTCGCGAGTCGTTTGACCGAATTTCAGAAGGAACGAAAGTCCTGTTGCAACCCCATCAAAGCAATGTCTTAACTATTCAAACCTATTCCTCCTTCGCAATTCGGTGGCTTATCCAACGCTTGCCTGAATTCTCAGAAATGTATCCCGACTATCAAGTTCGCCTTAATACATCACAGATTGATGTGGACTTTAACAACCAAGATATAGATCTGGCCATTATGATCGGCCACCCTGAAGAGAGTGATCTCTTCTTTGAATATCTATTCTCCCCAGAGATTTTTCCCGTCTGTGCTCCGAGCATGCTTGAGGGTGAAACTCCCCTTGAAAAGCCAACGGACCTAGCTAATCACACCATCCTGCAAGTTTACCCTTCAGAGCGGGATTGGCTTGTCTGGCTCAATAAATATAAGGTTGAGAATATTGATCTAAGCTCTGGCATTAACTTCGATTCATATGACCATGCGCTCAAGACTGCAGTACGTGGCCTTGGGATTGCCCTCGGCATGCAACCCTATGTCGAGGAAGAAATAAACAGCGGCGTTCTCGTTCGCCCCTTCAAAGACCTGACAACACCAGCGCCAGGCAATTGGTACTTGGTGTGCCCTTCTGAAAAAAGAACAGTGAAAAAGGTAAAGCAGTTTAGAGAGTGGCTCCTAGAAAAATTAGAGGAAGATGAGGATCTAAAGTCCCGCCGTCTCGCCTCTCTAATAACATAGGATGGTGTGAGAAAAACTATTACATAGACGGATTATTCTCATTTGTAATTGGGGTTCAATATGCGCATGATCCTATGAAATTGACAGGATTAATAGATGTTGAAGCGACGATCACATTTTGTTTTTTTACTCACGATGGCTGCTTTGGCTTACTTTATCTCAAGTATTGCACAAAAAACTATTGCAAAAGAAACAACAGCTGTCACATCCATTCAGGGGCAGAAAATCACTGGCTTACGTGAGCCAAATGGTGTGTATTCTTACCGCGGCATTCAATATGCCCAAGCCCCCACGGGCACTCTAAGATTTAAGCCTGCACAAGATTTTTTATATAAGGCGCCCATCGAAGCCATACATTTTCCTGCAGCCTGTCCTCAAGATCAGGGCAATCCTGATTGGTATAGAGATGTCGCCAAAGGGTTTCAGAAGGACCCATCGCTGATTCCAGATCTCACTTCCATTTCTGAAGATTGCCTTCATCTCAATATATGGACAAAGAGCCATGACGGGAAGAAGCCTGTCATGGTTTGGATTCACGGTGGCGCGAATGTGAATGGCTGGTCCTATGAGCCAAACTATCGAGGCCAGTTCCTTGCAACAAAAGATGTGGTGATTATTTCCGTCCAGTATCGAATGGGACCGCTTGGTTTTTTGCCGACCCCCTTTGGCCAAAATAAAGATGCCTTTGCCAATAATTACGGCCTCTCAGATCTCAACGCGGCGCTAAGGTGGGTTCAAAAAAACATTCATGCTTTTGGCGGTGATCCAGAGAATGTCACCCTATTCGGCGAAAGTGCTGGAGGGGGTAACATCGCTGCATTAATGCTCAACCCCGCCTCAAAAGGCCTCTTTCATAAAGCCATCATTCAGAGCGGAGCCCTAGGACCTTACCCAACAATCAGTCAAGAAGAAGCCGCTGAGAAGAGCCGGCAATTTTATCATAAACTGACCCTATCCTCACTTGAGCAAGCAAGACGCTTAGACTGGCCTCAGTTCCTTGATTGGCCGAGAAAAACAGGGATTGGCTACTATCATTATCCAGTGCATGATGGTCAGAATGTGTTAGCTGAACCAGCGTATCAAAGCGATATCCCTCTCTTAATTGGCAGCAATGCAAATGAAATGCTCATGTATCTCTCTCAAGATGCTGAAATTAATGCGAAGGCCTTGAAAAATTACGATCCAAAAATCAGAGCCTTTGCGGCACAGAAATATAGCGAGCCATCACTGCAGCTCGACTTTATCACCACGCTGGAAAGTTTCACCTGCCCGAGTTTAAGACTGGCCAATGCACTTTCCTCAGAGCGCTATGTTTATAATTTCTCTCGTGCAAGAAAGGGAAGTGAGAAACTTCTTGCCTATCACGGTGCAGAAATTCCTTATGTTTTTAATACGCACGATTCATGGCTCCCCACAGAGGAAGAAGACAGAGCGTTAACCGCTGCAATGGTCAGTTACTGGGTTAATTTCGCTGCCACTGGCAATCCGAACGGTCCGTCAGTACCCACTTGGCCAAACTATGATACGCCTGATCCCTATATTCAGGAATTAGATAGCCCGATCCGAAAAAATACCGATAACTTTCAGGCGATTTGCCGCCTGTTTAAAGGAATGTAAGAATGGCTGATGACCATAATAAACCTATAGATAAACCAACTTTTTTTATTGCTGTTGTGAGTATGCTTATTGTTGCTGTGCCCATGATTTTGATGAATAAAACAATGGGCCCGTTTATTACACAGCTATATGACTGGGTTGCTTCGAATATGGGCTTGCTCTTTCAGTGGGTGGCGATAGCCACAATGATCCTCTTGGGTTGGCTGGCTTTTGGAAAATATGGTTCGGTCAAGCTCGGGGATCCAGATGATGTTCCTGAATTTTCTACAACAAGTTGGATAGCCATGCTCTTTTCCGCAGGCGTTGGCGGCGGTCTGCTCTATTGGGCAGGTATTGAATGGGCCTTTTATTATGATGCACCGCCCTTTGGGGCTAAACCAAAGTCGATGGATGCCATTAAATGGGCCACAAGCTATGGTCTTTTTCACTGGGGCTTCACAGCATGGTGTATTTACGCCCTACCAACAGTGGCAATTGGGTATGCCTTTTACAAAAAGAAAATTCCATATTTGAGGCTCAGCGCTGCTATCCTGGGCGATAAAGCAGCCACATCCCCATGGGCAAAGGTTATTGATTTGGCTTTTATGTTTGGTCTTATTGGTGGGGCAGGGACATCTCTCGCTTTGACGACGCCGATGGTTTCCGCTGGCCTATCTGAATTAACTGGTATTGAAAGTGGTGTACCACTTGATATTTTTGTCATCGTGGTTTGTGTTTCTTTATTTGCTGCCTCAGTGTATCTCGGCTTGGAAAAGGGCATTAAAAAATTGGCTGATGCCAATCTCTATATGTCTATTGTCTTCTTACTATTTGTTCTGGTCGCTGGGCCTACAGGCTTTATTCTCGCCATGGGTACTGAAAGCATCGGAACGATGATCAACAACGTCTTTACCATGATCACTTGGACGGACCCAATAAAAGAAACAGGATTTGTACAAGACTGGACCATCTTTTACTGGGCCTGGTGGCTCGCGTTTGCACCCTATGTAGGCATCTTCGTGACACGCATCTCTAAAGGCCGCACCATAAAGCAAATTATTTTATCTATGTGTGCGTATGGCAGCTTAGGCGCATGGGCTTTTTATATCATCTTGGGCAATTATGCGCTTTTCTTAGAATTAGAAAATATCTTACCTGTTGCCTCGATGGTGAATGGCGGTGAGGGGTTCACTGCCATTGCAAAGGTGATCAGCAGCTTACCGCTTGGCAAAGTTGCTCTTGTGGTCTTTACCCTTGTGGTCATAATCTTTGTGGCAACAACCTATGATTCAGCCAGTTACACACTCGCATCCGCAGCGACAAAAGAGCTCCATGCTGGGGAAAACCCCGCGCGGTGGCATAGACTCTTTTGGGCTTTTTTCTTGGGAATTCTTCCCATTGGATTGATGTTCATTGGCGGTTTAAAAGTTGTGCAGTCTGCAACTCTTCTCTCTGGGCTGCCGATCGCTTTCGCTTTCGTTTTCATGACACGAACACTGCTTAGATGGCTCAAGGAGGATCCTCATGAAACTTGACTATTTGATGACCTTTGACAGCGACGTCAAAGAAATCCAGAATGTGGGAACAACCCCTTATGGTACACGGTATATTTATCAAGTCACTGGGGGTCAGTTCGAGGGGCCACGACTGAGCGGCTATGTCAAAGACGGCGTTTCTGCTGACTGGATGATGATTGTCAATGATGGTCTTTCGAAAATCGATGTGCGTAAAACCTTTGTGACACACGATGATGCTTTGATTTATGTGACATACCAAGGCTTATATCAATTTAATGAAAGCTTGTCCGAGCGCCTTCGAAAAGGCCTTGGCTATGACTATGGCGAAACCTTATTCCAAGTCCAAATGCAATTTGAAACTGGTCATGAAAAATATCAATGGCTCAATAGAACCATGGCAGTTGCAGAAGCACGAGAAACTGGGAATAAAGTAGAATATAGGGCCTTTGCACTCCTATGATTAAGCCTCTCAGTTTCTTTCTTTTAATAATCGTATCCTTCACGACGGGTGCTGAACAAACAGGAGAATTCTCGAGAGCACCTGTTATCATACCCCTGTGGCCGAGCGGAGAAATACCCAACAACAAGCCTCACAATTTGAAAGAATATGAAGCTGATTGCGGTGGATATATATGTCGCTACGATATTACTGTGCCAACCATGACCATCTATCATGCTCAAGGAGATAATTCGGGCAAGGCTGTGCTTATTCTACCTGGAGGAGGATATGAAGTAGAAGCCCTTCTTCATGAAGGGTATGACGTCGCGAAAACCCTATCTGGCCAAGGGATCACAGCCATTGTTCTTAAATACCGTCTACCCAAAAAACAAGCTTTTCATCG
Source organism: Temperatibacter marinus (assembly GCF_031598375.1). NCBI lineage: Bacteria > Pseudomonadati > Pseudomonadota > Alphaproteobacteria > Kordiimonadales > Temperatibacteraceae > Temperatibacter > Temperatibacter marinus. The sequence continues at coordinate 1,270,180 of NZ_CP123872.1, read as the reverse complement.
ACCTCACCAAGTTCCCCTACAGGATGTCAGGCAGGCCTTGAAAATATTGCGAACAAGGGCGCCCGAGTATGGCATCCAAGGGCAAATAGGCCTATTGGGCTTTTCTGCAGGCAGCCATCTCGCGACAGTCGCGAGCCTCTGGACTGATTCAGATTCAGACAAGAACCCTGATTTTTCTGCCCTTATCTACGGTGTTACCCGCTTAAATGTAGAAAATCAAAAATGGCTTGAGAACAGTCTCTATCACCGGCCTATGACTGCACACGAAATCAAGGCAAATCGTCTGCTCAATCTTGTGACAGAGAATACTGTCCCTGCCTTTCTTGTTCATTCAATGGACGATGATGTCTGTCACTATAGTGAAAGCACTCTTTACGCTGAACAGCTGGCCAAACATAAGGTCCCTATGGAAATGCATCTTTTCCCAAAAGGCGGTCATGGCTTTGGCTTAGGCCGGGCTGAAGATGGCACCGATCAGTGGATCATGCTTTTTGCAAATTGGGTGAAACGGCTAAGATAAGCTTAGGGTATCTCATTCACCTGAAACTGTTTCCAGCGACGTTCCAAGACAAATATGACAACCAGATAAATCCCAACAATTGTAAATGGAATAAGCGTATATGTCTCATTTGGGAAAAGGAACCAAATCAACAGCAAGGCAACTGTTCTTCCAACAGCATGTAAAATTCCTATAGGATGTTTGATTGTCCAGGACAAAGGCAACCACATCAATCCTGTTAAAATACCTAAGGAAAACGGAATAGATTGCGGATCTTGAAGGCCAAAGGGAATAGCAATAGAAAAAACAAGAAATGACATCATAACTGTCATCATAAATAGAGTATCAAATTCATTCTTTGGTTTCGATTTATCAAGAAAATCCTCTCCAGTTAGCTTCGATAAAAACATCCCGAGATAGGCAATAGAACCGACACATATATACGTCATCAACACAAGCTGATAGCCTTCTAAAAATAAGCTAGCCATACCGACAGCAAACCACATTATTGTCCCTGCTAGGGGCATGGCTAAGAACCGTCTTCTCTTATACTCGTCGCGCTGTACTTCGAGACTTCTTTCTTGCATGTATTTACTCCGACCCGATTTCCTATATTTGAGAGTATCTTCATACTTTCAATTAAAGGTTTTGAGAAGCTTCATATTAATCTAGAAAAAGATTAGACCCGGTAAAGAAAAAGGGAAGAGGATTACTCCTCTTCCCACCGTTGATTCATTAGCAGCTGGTCCACAATATTTGCTAATAAATCGGAGGTTCTTATCTCTGCACTCGGCCAGTACTATCCCCAGCCATTAAACATTCTACTTCCGAAGCTGTCACTCGATTTAAGTCTCCTGGTATTGAATGCTTCAAACAACTGGCAGCTGTAGCAAAATCCAAAGCTTGTTGTGCGGTTTTATAATGAGTTAAACCATATATCAATCCGGAAGCGAAACTATCCCCGCCTCCCACTCGGTCTATGATGTTTTTAATTTTGTATATATCAGCTACAACTTTACTATCTCGGTCCCATAGACAGGCTGACCACCGATGATAATTAGCACTCATTGACTGCCGAAGAGTGATGGATAATTTGCTGACACTGTCAAATTTTTTGAGGAATTCATCCGCGAGATCATGAAAATGATCAAGCTGTGCGATATCTTCTTCTGCGGGAATGTCGCTATCAATACCCAGGCATTTTTGACAATCTTCTCGGCCTGCAATCACAAGATCTGCTTGTTCCACAAGGGCCGGCATGACGTCCTTGGGCCCTTTACCATAGGTCCATAGCTTACCCCGGTAATTTAAGTCTAAAGACGTCGTCACACCGCGTGCTTTTGCGGCCTTCATAGCTTCTAAAGACATATCAGCGGCTGATTGACTAATCGCTGGCGTAATACCTGATGTATGAAACCAAGTGGCCCCTTTAAAGATCTCTTCCCAATCGAAATCACTTGGCTGGGCCATCGCGAGAGACGAATATGCCCGATCATAAACCACACGACTTGGCCTCTGAGCAGCCCCAGCTTCAAGATAATATGTCCCTAGGCGTTCGCCTTGTTTCTTGATAAACCGAGTATCAACTCCGAATCGACGCAACTCTTGAATGGCTGCGATGCCAAGTTCATTATCTGGAACAGCTGTCACATGAGACGCATCCATTTCGTAATTACAAAGCGCGACAGCCACATTAGACTCTGCACCGCCAAAAGTAGCTTCTAAGGCTTGCGTCTGAAAAAACCGCTCATAGCCCGGCGTTTTCAACCTGAGTAGCATTTCTCCAAATGTTATGACTTTATGCCGCATATGACTGCCCCTTTGCTCGAATTGAAGAGACCTGAGCCACCGCTTTTTCACCAAGTTTTTGAATTTCTTCAAAATCAGCCTTTTGAATCAGGCCTTTGGCTGCAATCCATGATCCCCCACATACACTCACATTACCACAAGAAAGATAGGACTCTAAATTTTCAGGAGAGATCCCACCAGTTGGCATAAATTGTATGGCACCATAAGGCCCAGCGAGCGCTTTTAACATTGCAACACCCCCCGCTGCTTCTGCGGGGAAAAATTTCAACATAGGAAGATCGTAGCCTAAAAGACGTTCAATATCTGAAGGTGTACAAACGCCTGGAATCACAGGAATTTTCATATCTCTACAATAAGTAAGAACAGGAATATTCACACCCGGAGTCACGATAAATGTTGCCCCTGCATCCACAGCTTCTTGAACTTGCTGGACAGACGAAATCGTTCCAGCTCCGATGAGAAAACTAGGGTACTGATCTGCAATATTTTTAATGGCCTCTAATGCAGCGTCCGTTCTGAAAGTAATTTCTATCACAGGCAGTCCCGCATTTATTAAGGCTTCTGCCACGGGGACTGCCTGGTGACTGTCCTCAATCTCGACGACAGGCACCACAGCCATTTTTTTAAGTTTATCGTAAATCATATCAAGCCTAATGCACTTATGACATTAACAATCCACCATTAACATCCAAGTTAATGCCATTCAGGAAGGAAGACTCGTCTGAAGCAAGATACGCAACAACATCACCCACTTCTTTTGGATTACCTTCACGCTTTAGGGGGGTCGCGCCTTGCAAGAATTTGCGCACTTCATCTTTTGAGAAAGTATCATGGAAGGTGGTGCTAATGACGCCTGGGCAAAGTGCGTTGACGCGAATGCCTTTTGGACCAAATTCCTTTGCATAGGAACGTGTAAGGGTCATCACAGCCCCTTTAGATGTGGCATAAACAGACGCACCAGGTCCCCCGCCATCACGGCCAGCTTGAGACGCAAAATTAACTATAGAAGCCCCAGAAGACATATGAGGCACCACTGCCTTTGTCACAAGGAATGTACTTGTAAGATTAAGTTTCATCACAAATTCAAAGAAATCAAGATCCATCTCGCCGATTGTCTTTCGAGCAACTAGGCCGCCAGCGACATTGACAAGTACATCAATTGAATTCCCATAAGCCTTGGTCGTTTGAGCAACAAGATTTGCAACATCTTCTTCTTTGGTCATATCACCGTAGACAAGTATTGCTTCACCGCCTGCATCTTTAATTTCTTGAACAGTGGCTTGGCACTCTTCCTCACTATCGAAATAGTTTACTACAACTTTTGCGCCTTCAGCAGCAAGCTTTAGAGAAACTTGTTTACCGATATCACGGCCACCACCAGTGACGATTGCTACTTTATTTTCTAGTTTCATGTTCTGAATCCTTCAGTTGAAGATAATTTTATGTTTTAGGTTTTAAAGGTTGAATTCGACCACACAGAAGCCAGACTGAAGCCACTGTCAGAATGGCAAGGGCCGCTCCAACAACAAATGCAGGAGCATAGCTATTCACTGTGATAATAGGGATTAGGAAGTTCAGACCTACAACAGCAAGTTTCGCTGCTGTGCCTGCAAATCCTGCAAGCGAAGCGACAGATTTACCACTGTAAAAATCGCTCGGTAGTGTCTGAATATTACCAACCACTGTCTGAAAACCAAATAATATGGCGGCCATTAAAAGAACCGCTATAATGGGCGATGACGCTTTTACTGTCATCAAGAGTGAGACCAGCATGATTAAGCCGCCAAGCCCAATCACAAATTTTCTTGTTTTATTCACAGTCCAGCCCGCTTTGATACGGTTCTGTGCCAGCAATCCACCAAACCAAGCCCCAAACATAGCGCCCACGTATGGGATCCAAGCATAGACTGCAATTTCAGCAACACCGAAACCATATGTTTCAGAAAGGTATAGCGGTAACCAGCCCACAAAAAGCCACCAGATGGGATCAAGGAAGAAAGAGGCAAGAATGACCCCCCAACTCTCTTTGCGGGATAATATCTCTTTAGAAGTGGGCGCGTAATCAGCTTCAGAATTTGTTTCCGTATTCTTCTGACCGGTTAATATATATTCACGCTCTTCATCACCAAGCCATGGATGGCTATCGGGTCCGGATTTATATAAGATGAGCCAAGGAACAAGCCATAAAAAGCCTAATAGGCCAATCACAACAAATGTTGCCTGCCAACTGCCTAAAAAGACAAAAAGATAGCCAATAATCAAAGGAGAGACGATGCCGCCTATCGCTGCACCAGAGTTAAAAATTCCCTGTGCTAATGCGCGCTCCTTAATGGGGAACCATTCTGCATTTGCCTTCGTTGCACCCGGCCAGTTTCCTGCCTCAGACACCCCGAGAATAGCTCGAAAAATAGCAAAAGTTGTTAAAGAGGTTGCGACGGCATGCAGCATTGTCGCTGCAGACCAGACAACAATCGAAAGTATAAAGCCAGTCCTAGTCCCAATCCAATCAAAGATTTTCCCAAAAAGGGTCTGTCCAAAAGCATATGAGAATGTAAAGACATTCAAAATTATTGCATAATCTGTTTTCGTCAGGCCCAAATCTTTGGATATTTCAGGCCAGAGAAATCCAAGCGCCCCTCTATCAATATAGTTAATAATGGTCGCGAGCGCCACTAGCGATACGATATACCATCTCAGTCCGTTAATCTTCATTATAAAGGCCCTCCCCTCTCAAAAAGTCTTCTCTAACGGGAGAAAAGACATCGACCAATGTCCCTTCTTCAAGGCAAACAGCCCCGTGATCTTCATGCGGCGGTATGAAAAAACTGTCTCCTGCAGCTAAAATCTTTTCCTCGCCGTCTATGGTCACAGCAAATCTACCACTCTCAACGTATGTCACTTGTGAGTGGAAGTGATTATGCATCGCACCGATACCATCTTTGTCAAAATAAGCGCGGACTAACATAATGTCCTTATTGTAGCCGTGTATCTGTCGAAACACGCCCTTCGCCACTTGCTCTTTTGGCAAGGACTCGGACAGTAGAAATTTTTCACTAACAGAAGTATCCATAATCTTTTCACTCCACCGTCTGCAGGCTATAAAATCCCTGCCAACTAATTTCTTTATCACCAAGCTTTATCTGATGAGTTTTTTGCTTGTCCTGATCATAAGAGAGTGTCAAAATCCAGCGCTTGCCAAAGACAGTTGTAAAAGTTATCGCCTGATACGAACCACGCTTGTGAAGCTTCAAACTTTTAATCTGACTATGACTGCCTAGTGTATATTCAACAGCAGGGTTATAATCCCCATGTGGCTCTAAAAGACTGACAAATATTGTTTTTTCACCCTTTGGAATCCGGTGGATAATCGCTTGTTCACGCCGCAAATTAAAGTTCGGGTCATGTGCCCCAAGCTCAGTGAATAAAAACTGAGATTGCTCTTCACTGACTGTATTTAATGTGTAAAAGCGATTATCTGTTAACCATGTAAATCGTGCAAGCTTGCCTTCTTTAGGCGTTCCAACTGCCTTTAACCATAAATGTTCATACCCATTTTTATCCCCTAAGGCTCTCATGCCTGAGGTTGCAGATTTCAAGACAACTGACTGATCCATTAATTGGCCATTATAATGAACAGGAAGGTCATAGAGGTGAGGCTGAGTTGCATCAACTTTCAACACATCAAGCGTCACTGGAAATTCTAATTCAGGATCCTTAATCAAGGCTATCGTACGTGTCATGGCAACGCCCTCGTAGGCACCTCTCATAACTGCAGAAGAAAGTTGGATTGTTTCAGTCTCATCAAAGGCGAGCTGTTCTGGACTTTTCTTTTGACCGTCTTTCCATTTCCCATGAAAATGGCTGGTTTCATCCACGACCAGTGTGTTGTGCGCAATGGTCTGCTTTGCCCAACTTTTATTTTCAGGCAAATAGCGGCCTCCATTTTTGGCTTCCACATTTAAGAACCGCGCAGCGCCATAGTCCGTAATAATCTCCTGACCATTATCATAAAAAATCCAAGAGAGTTTATCGAAATGACCGTGTCCCATTCCTTGAGATGTGTTTTTCAATACAAGTGCCTGATGTCCTGGCTTATCTGAAGAGCGTAGGATCACAAGCGCGCCTTCATCCCCTTCAGCGCCGTCGCTCAGTTTCATTGTTTTAAATTGAAAAGGCACTATTTTTCCGGCGTCACGGGCCAAGGCTATTTTTGCTCCGCCTCCGGTCAAGGCAACTCTTTTCTGGCGAGCAGAGATATCAAGAAGTTGATTATCACCACTCATACCATAAGCAATAGCTAGGCCGCTCACCAACTCCATGGTATCAAGGCCTTTGCTTTTGATGGCATCATTAATTGGAAAGAAAAGATCATTATAGCTCAATTGAACAGTGGTATAGATGGCTTTCATAACGATTGAATTGCGATATTCAAAAATCTTACGCTCAGGTTGGTTGGTTTCAATTGCCTGTGCAAACAAGACAAAGGGCATGAGGGCATACCGCTGATAATAGGGCCCCTCAGCATAGTACCCTTCCGGCGAAAACAACAATGAAAGCTGTTTCAAAAACCCTGATTTTCCAGATTTATCCAACCCCAGAAGCGCTTTTTCAACATAGTCATCTTCCCCAATAACATAGCCGGTCATTCCAACGGCCGCTGCTGCCCAAGTGCCATGGTTATGGATTTTATCAAATGTTTTTGGTTGCCCAACAGAGAGAAAGTCTGCCATAGGACGCAAGACGTTAAGTTCGATATTTTGACGTGTTCTATGGTCAAGAGCTTTATAAATAGCATCATACCCTTGGATTGCCATTACAAGCCATACACTCTCATTCAAGCTCTGCCAAAACAGACGCCCTGGGGCTTGGTTTTTCTTCTTAGGATGCTCACCTAAAGAAGGATATAGCGCCGCATATTTTAAAAATAAGTTGGCTGCAAAGTCAGCATATTTTTGCTTTCCACTCACCTGATAAAGAACGCCAGCATTCATAATCAGGCGGCCGTTTTTCTTATGCTGCTCATGCGTATATCCTCCACCAGCATCCTTAGGCACAGGTACTGCGAGAGGGCGCTGCATTTCAGCGTCTAACTCACGTTGAACACGGTCAACATTGGTTCTAAAGAGAGGAGATTTTCCGTAACCCTCTTGCATCAACTTCACATCTGATGAAGTCAGAATTAAGGAAGGATGATCTTTGCCAATTGCCCCAAAAGAAACCAGAAAAATCAAGAAAAGTATGGGCGTTATAACTCTCTTCATCTTACTGACTTTCCTCGTTATCTTTTATCACAGCTGTGTTTTTCTTTAGGCTGTATAATTCTGAAACCGTAGGACCAGAAGTTCGTTGAAACTTGTTGCCCACAATCTGAGTGACGGGCTCTCCCACGGTGTGTTCGACACGGATGACCTGACTGTCTTTGAAGACAGTATTTGCAATCCGCGACACTTGCACACCGTGGAGGAAGATCGATGCATTAAGACCATTCTTTTTGCCTCGACCAACCTTGCCCAGGAGGGAAGTTCTGAGTGAGAAATGAGGACCAAAGGTACTTTCATCTGTCCCACCCCGATAAAACGAGATGAGTGGCCCCTGAATATTAGTAAAACGAGAGCCGCTAATGTCTACATATTCAGCGTTATAACGGCCGTAATCATCTCGTTCTTGATCTAACTTTAGGATAGTGCCTGACACCGTATCCACATAAGTATTTTCTATAGATATTTGATCAGCCATTGTACCAGGCGCAACTTTCAAAAGATCAAAAGATCTATTTTTGTCGAGATTTACGAAGTGGCTGTTTTTAATTATCAAATGATAATTTTGAAGCATGGAATATTTGCTCGTCCGAATAACAGCATTGCCGACACTGTCAGGAGCATCCTCTCCAGAGATTAAGAGGCCATATAATTTAAGAGAACCCCCATCTGCAATTTCAAATAGAGCTGTGCGTTCAAACAAAATTTTAACTTTTGACTCTTCAGGATTTTCCACAGGCACTTTAGAACGAATTGTTAGCGGCTTAGAAAGAGCAATGAGCTTTGTTGCCGTATAAGTACCCGGATTCAGATAGAGAATATCCCCTGCTTTAGCACTCTGTACAGCGTCATAAAGGGTGTCTTCACCTGGGTGGACGTCGTAGGTTTTTCCTGTATCAAAAGGCGATGTTTCTGATGGCTTTGAATACCATGTAACACCTGTAGCATCCTTATGTGTCACTTTTAAGGACGACGAAACACCCTTGCTTGTCTCTTTTGGATAGAGCAACCCATTGCTGGCGCGTTTTAAAGTTAAGTTGACAGACTTGAATCCTTCACCAATTTCATTCGGCGTCCCTTTTTTTATTAGATTACTTTCAAAATCAATGCCCGAAATATCATCATAGACCGTAAAGCTATTCCGCTTATCTTCATTATAGATAAGATTGTCTTGAAACTTAGACCCCACAGGCACCGCTGAACGCTCTTTATCGCTGCCGGCTGCCAGCTGAATATGATCGCTATTCACCAATGTGTTATTTTCAATAATGGTATTTTTCACTTGGTGGTAGCGATTGATCGGTGAGTTGGGTACACCGTTCATAACGACGAGTGCCCCGCCAAAACGATAGCCCTTAAGCCCCTCCATATAGTTATTACGCACAATATGATCCGCATTAATAACGCGAAGACCGCCCGTGTGATCTTTACCGTTTCCAAGGAATATATTGCCCTCAAGAAGATTACCATTGCCATGGCGCAATGTTAATGTGCCGCGGGCTTCAAAAAATGTATTATTTCGGATGATATTCTTACCAGCCTTTACGGAGATAATCTCGAGCTCCCCGTTTGTACGATCGAAATAGTTATTCTCTACAACTGTGAAGGAATTAGATAAAGAGTAATGACTGGTCCCGATCCTCAGTGTTTCACCGCCATTAGAGCCTAAGATTGGCCGTGGCCCAAAATAATTATGATCAATACGGTGGTGATTTTCTTGACTTGCTGCACTATTAAGACGCACTGCCATCGTCACCCCTTTATTACGCTTTCCAATCAAATGATTATGGTCAAAGCGATTATTTTTCCCATACATCATCACCCAAAAATCCGTTTCATAACGTTCTGGGTTATTATAAGAATCGATGACTACTTCGCTCACGCGGCTATTATTTGCCAATCGATCTTTATTGATCCGATACTCAATCACAGAGGAGCGTGGTGTATATCCATCTTTGAAGACAAGGCCTGAAATGTGAAGATATTCCCCAGCGAAGCGCAAGGAACTTTGACCAACAAGAATGACCCCCCCTTTTGTTTCAGCGGTGAGGACAATTGGCTTATCTTTTGTTCCCTTGGCCTCAAGGCGAATATCAAAATCTTTCCATATGCCATCTCTTAGACGAATGACATCCCCAGCTTTTACGGATTTTGACACCTTATTATATTCTTTTTTCGAAGTAACTAAATAGTCTTTCGAATAAGCCGAAGGCGAAAGTACAGTGATCATCACGATTATGAAGGATATATATTTTAGGAGGTTCATCATCGAAATCATACCTGCTCTTACTAATGTGGACTAGGAAAATGGGCTGGCACGGATTTCATACCAGCCCCAATCTTGTGTTACTCAATACTTAGATCTATCTCTTAGAATTTGGCGCGAAGACCAACATAGATTCTAGGGCCGTAAACATTCACCTCAGAGAAATTCTCTGGGATCGGGTTCGACTGAATCTTTGGCTTATCGAAGAGGTTCACTGCTTCAACAGACAATCTAACATTGTCTCTAATGTTATAAGAAGCACGCGCCTCGACAACACCAGTGCCCGCAACGTAACGGAGATTACCCGGTGTGTTAATGTACTGCTGGAAATATTCACTACGATATTTATAAACAGCTTGGAAATCAAAGTCACCGATATTGTAATAAAGCTGGCCGGCAAACACATGCTTTGATAGTCCAGGAACATTTGCAGGAGCAGTAATACCAACACGCTGAACGACTGATCCGTCGCTTCTGATAATATCAGCAGCACCAAAGTTCGCATCTTCAAACTCAAAGTTAGAGTCTGCATAGTTATAACTTAGCTTAACGCCCAGACCTGAAAGAGCACCTGGAAGGTAACTGAAACTATGAGCTGCAGTAACTTCAAACCCTGTAATCTCACTCTTCTCATCGTCCAAAGCTTGCGTTGTTACAATCGCCGTTAGATCTTGGCCGTCAATGTTAAATGTCTCTAACTGACCAACATTTTTGAACCCACCATTGAAGCGTTTGTGATAAATACCACCAGCAAGGATCGTATCCTCATTTGGGTACCACTCAAGAGCAATATCAAAGTTCAAAGACATCAGAGGATCAAGTTGCGGGTTACCATAACCAGAAACCTGAGCAACAACATCAGCAACTTCTGTTGAACCATTGTCGTTATCAATGCTTGAGCTGAATGAACGACCAACGCCAAGGTCTGAAGGATCAGGACGTGACATTGCTTGGAAGACCCCAAAGCGCATCAATACATCATCTCTCAAATCAAGAACAAGATTTGCGCTTGGGAGGAAGCGTGTATATTTATGAGTATCCGTTATTGATACTAGCGCACTGTTATCTACGCCGAGACCTGTGATGATATTATCGTCATCACGATCAAGAACGATAGAACCACGGTAACCAGAAGAGTTCACTTCAGTCTGAACGACACGCACGCCAAAGTTACCGCGAGCAGGAATATCCCCAAAGTTGGTTTGGAAATTCGCCTGCAAATAAGCCGCCATAGATTTCTCTTCTACGTCTGTAATTTGCAGAGGATTATTCCCTGTTCCCATGACATCACGATCAAGGAAAACATCATCGGCATCAGGAATACTTGGATCACGACCAAGAATAGCTGTTGCAAGACACATTGGATCAAATGCAACATAGCCATTACCTGTGCCACTTGCAATTTCATTACCGTCAGCATCAACGTTTGTGATGATCGGGCCATCACTCACAGAAGACAAGAAACCTGATTCTGGGAAACCATTATAAATACAAGCAGCACTCGCAGCATAGCTATCGCCTACAGCAAGAGGATTGCCATCTGTCTCACGACGTACACGTGGAAGCGCGTCATATTTCAATTCAGAAAAACGAACACCACCATAGACACTTGTAATGAAGGTATCACCAAGCTCATATTCAAAATCAGCTCTTAGACCTTCAATGCTGTTATTTCTGAACTGATTAAGGTCTTCCCGTGTTCTTGGTCCAACGATAAAGCTGTTCGGGTCTGTCACGTCAAAGTCACGGAAGATGAAGCGGTGCACGTCATTTTCAACAATCACACCTGTGTAGACATCTTCTGAACCCGTATCACTATCTGTATTTGAACGCAGACGAGTTTGGATAATATTCTCACGACGCTCAGTTTTTGTATAAGAGTAATCAAGAGATACGTTCAACTGATCGTTGACTTGATAAGCAATACTAAGGCCACCCCCAATATATTCTTCCAAACGCTCAGCATACTGTGCTGAAATTTCAGCTCCATCATATGTTGTAAATCCAATAGGCGCGCCAAGAGATGTTACATTTAGAGGAACGACCTCGCCTGTCTCTCCAACGTTTAAGATAGAGTTACCATCAATAGTGAGGTCATGGCGACGCTCTGAAAAATTACGGTCAGAATATTGGAAATCCACATTGATATCCCAACGATCATCTGGTCGCCACTGAAGGGCAGCAAAAACAGATTTACGATCATCGTCAGTGATGTTTTGACGGAAGTGACGCTGACTAGATGTGAAAAGAAACGGTGTACCTGCATCTGGTGCCACACCTGTTTCTGGATCAACCTCAAGCACAAGATCACCGCCCCCTGAATCACAATTCTGATCACGATCACCAAGGCTATCTACACCAAAATTATCACTGTCAGGATCCCCTGAAACAACATTACGACAATCGCGGAAACCACTAGATGTTCGTGCTTCTTGCTCTGGGTTTGTGCTTGTATTTTTTTGGAAACCAAGTGAAATACCAACATCACCCAAACCGTTTAATTCAAACTGATCAACATAACTCAAAGTCAAACGATGACCGAAATCACGTGACCGTAAGTCTTCGTCAATATTGAAATTATCTGGATTATAATTAAGCTTATAGTCAGCCTGTATACGGCGCTTACCGTATTCAAGCGGCTTCAAAGTATCCAATTGGATCTGGCCAGAAACACCGCCTTCAATCAACCGCGCTTCCATACTTTTGTAGATGGCAAGCTTGCTGAAAAGTTCAGATGGAAATTGGCTAAAGTTAACAGATCTGTCACCAGAACCGTTCGCCGCTTCACGACCATTAATTATGGTTGAACCAAGATACGGCCCTAAACCACGAATAGAAATCTCTGTTGCGCCGCCTTGCTCACGGTGTGAAGCAGCACTGGTTAGTGTTTCAAGCGCTTCACCAATTGAAAGGGCTGGAATATCACCGATATCTTTAGAGCTGAGCGCTTCAACGATTGATGTTGAATTTCTTTTTACATCAATAGAAGAGCGAATAGTTGCCCGTGTACCGGTTACTTCAATTTCTTCAACTTGCTCTTTGTCATCGTCTTGAGCCAAAGCTGAAAGTGATAGGACCGGCATGGCAACGCCAGCCATTAAAATTGTTTTAAGGGATCTCCCCTTGAAAGCTTGTCCATGCGCAAACTTATTTTTTGTAGAAAGCATAACTTCCCTCCCTGTGTTCCTAACCGAATTTGAATTGGACTTCCCTCCTAATCATTTCGGCTTATCAGGACTAACCAATATAACAATAATAGTCAACCATAATGTTGACCAATGACTTACTTTATTTGCTATATTGGTATACCAATTTGGTATTGTGTATATATTACAGTTATTTACGTGTTTTTGTTTTTTAAAAAAAATGGCCAAACCAGAAGATATTCTCCAGTTTGGCCAATTTTTTTACCGATTTTCAGCTCTTTAACCAAGGTTTCTGGCAATGGTAAAGCGCTCTCTACTGGCAGACACTTGCTCTTTAATTTTCTCAACGGCCTCTTGCTCAGTCGCAACAAGCATGGCGTCTAATAATCGATTAAAATGCTGGCGCATCGCCGCCCGAGCCTTCATCGGGTCCCGTTCTCTCAAAGCCTGAAGAATGTGTTCATGCTCTGATTCACGGTAAGCCGTATCTTCCTCGCATACCCGTTTATAAACAGACTGAGTTGCACGCCCTTTGGCACGTAACTTCCACAGTAATTCAACCATATGAATCACAGCTGGGTTTTTAGAGGCACGTGCAATCGTCATGTGAAATTCACGATCTGCCTCATCTCCTGATAGTCCATTATGTGGCTGTTCCTCTGACATTGCGAAGATAGAGGCCTCTAATTTATTAAGATCTTCTTCGGATATGATAGGAGCAGCCAGTGCAGCAGCCTCTCCTTCAAAAAGAGTTCGCGCTTCTGTAAGCTCGAAGGGACTGACCTCTGGTAAATATTCTGCCTGTCCCTTGCCATTTTGCTCTATAACATAGGCCCCTGATCCCGTCCGGACTTCAATATATCCTCTGGTTTCGAGAGCAATCTCAGCTTCACGAATGATCACACGACTCACCCCAAATTGCTCCGCAAGTTCCCGCTCCCCTGGCAAGCGACTACCTGGCGTTAATTTACGCTCCTCAATCAAGGACAAAATTGCATCAGCAATTTTTTGATATAATCGTTTTTCTGTCATACTTACTCCCCAATTGGTAAACCACTTCAATAAGCGATATACCAAATTGGTTTACCACGCAAGAAGAATTTTTCCAGAGATCAATATTCCTATGTGAGTGGCCAAACGAGTAAAATCATGGGGATCGCCACACAGGTTATAATGACTTCTAAGGGTAAGCCCACGCGCCAGTAATCTCCAAATTCATACCCCCCAGGCCCCATGACAAGGGCATTATTCTTATGCCCAATGGGTGTAAGGAATGCACAGGATGAAGAAACGGCTACAGCCATCAGAAAAGTATCAGGATTGACATCCAGTGCTGTTGCTAAAGCGACTCCGATGGGCGCCATCATCACAGCTGTCGCCACATTATTCATAATATCAGACAATGTCATCGTAATAATAAAGAGCAGCAGCAAAACAATGACGGGAGAATACCCCTCAGAGACGCTTAATATAAAGTCTGTAATCAATGTTGTAGAACCGGTTGTTTCAAGGGCCCCTCCGATGGGAATCATCGCCCCCACAAGCACAAGGACAGGCCAGTCAATAGAATCGTATACATCCCTTAGAGGCACAATGGATGTCGCCACCATACCAAAGGCAGCAATGGCCAAACAAATGGTGAGGCCAAAAGTTCCTGTTGCTGTTAGTATCAAAGCAAAAGCCAACAGACCTATAGCAAGCCAAGCATGACTTCTTTTACCAATCTGAATATCACGCGATTCCAAAGGTAATAGCTTAAACTTGGCCAGGGCATCGGGCATACAGTCATCTCCTTGCAAAAGCAAAATATCGCCCGCTTGGAAAATCACTTTATGCAAGCGTTTTCTGATGGTTTTCCCTTGTCGAGAGACTCCGAGAAGATTGAGACCATAGCGTGATTTAAGGCGAATATCGCCGCTTTCACGTCCGATTAAACGGCTATCTGATGAAATGACTGCCTCCATCATCATGGCATCGCTCACACTAAATATGCCTTTTCCTTCTTCGTCCTGACCTTTCAATTCTAGTGAATTTTTGTTGGTAAACCCATCCAAATCCTTTGGTGTTGCCACGACGATCAAACAATCTTTTTCCTTGATCAAAGTGGCAGATTTTCTGAGACCTAAAGGTTGATGATTGCGCACAAAGTCTACCACAATGACATCTTGTTCTTTTGCCAACCTTGAAAACTCTGAAAGCTTCATCCCGATGACTGCAGAGTCTCCTTTGACGACAACCTCACTGGTATAATTATCAATATCAAAAAGTTCATCCGTCACTGCATTAGACTGCCTTTCCTTTGGAAGAAGGCGCCAGCCAATAAGAGCTAGGTATATCACACCAACAAGGGCAATCACCCCGCCTACAGGGGCAAAGTCAAACATAGAAAAAGGTTCACCCAAGGCATCTTGACGATAGCTTCCAATGACAATGTTAGGCGGCGTGCCAATCAAAGTAATCAATCCCCCAAGGATCGATCCAAAGGAAAGCGGCATGAGCAAAAGGGCTGGCGATCTCTTTGCGTTTTTTGCACTCTCGATTGTGGCTGGCATCAGCAGGGCTAAGGCTGCTACATTATTCATGATAGCAGATAACAGTGCCGCGAACCCGGACATACAGCCAATTTGAAGCGCCAGACTTTTTACAGGGGGCACTACGATGTGGGCAATGCGGTCAATTGCCCCAGAAACCGCAATTCCACGACTGATAATAAGCACGGACGCAACTGTAATCACAGCAGGATGAGAGAAACCACTGAAGGCTATTTCTGATGAGACTAATCCCGCAAAAACCGAGGCTAGCAAAGCGCCGAAGGCAATAAAATCATAGCGCCACCGCCCCCATACAAATAACAGAAATACACATCCTAATATTAGAAAAAAGATTATTTGGTCGGTTGTCATTGGCCCAGCTTTCTCTTGGTTATAGTCAACGATATCATAGATCTAACCGATCCTGCAGTGATATTCTGCTCTGAGCTTTTTCCTTGATTTTATCAAGAATCTTATGCGGCCTATACCCACCCCTGTCGATCAGCTTCTTTCGTTGCAACAATAAAAATATGTAAGAAATCTAAAATGCCTCCCACTAACCCAACTATAATGCGAAAGGATAAGAAATGCACGATAAGCAACCTAATAAAGCGACAGTAAAACAAAATATACTTTGGGCCGTCATGATCCTCGGTCTGACTTTCTTATTTCGAGAAAGCTACATGAGAGAAGCCTTTTTTATAACCCTAATAGGCTTATGGACATTCAGCCATGTCTCCCACCAAAAGGCCTGCCAAAGAAACATTAGCGATATTCAAGTAAAAGGGAAGTGCCCATGATACGGTCTTTGAAGAGAATACTCCTGACCTTCCTCATTGGTATGCACATAACCCCTATAGCTGCCGCACAAGAAAAGCCCCCTCACTTTACGGGCGATTGGAGAGGAGAGCTAACGGTTGGATCTCAAAAAATCCCTATTCTCTTTCATATCTCACCCGGTACAGGCGACACACTCAAAGCCACAATGGATAGCCCTCGGCAAGGTGTAACTGACCTCCCCGTATCTGACCTTTCTATCCAAGGTGCGAGACTAAAAATGACAATTACAGTGGCCAGCGCCTATTTTGAAGGGCACTTAATCGAAGGAATGCTCTCTGGTCACTGGGTGCAGGCTGGCCAAAAATTTCCCTTGATCCTCGAAAGATATACTAAGGATCCGGCGCCCGCACCTCAGGCAGGTCCTTTGCCGTTGCCCTATGATGAGACAGAAGTATTCTTTAAAAATACAACCACCTCCAATCGCCTTGCTGGCACTCTCTCAATCCCGAAGATATCGGCATTGAAAAAAGCAGTGGTCCTCATCACAGGCTCTGGCCCTCAAGACCGGGATCAATCTTTTATGGGCCATAAAACCTTCAAAGTTCTCGCAGACCATCTTGCAAGAAATGGGATTATCGTCCTCAGAGTTGACGACAGAGGCGTAGGGAAATCTGAAGGAGAATTCTACAAAGCGACGAGTCTTGATTTCGCCTCTGATACATCAGCGGCTGTAGCTTTCTTAAAGGAAAAATCGGATTTACCTATCCAGTCTATTGGCTTAATAGGGCACAGCGAAGGCGGTTTAATTGCCCCCCTTGTCGCTAATTCAAATGAGGATGTATCCTTTGTGGTCATGCTTGCAGGCCCTGGACTTAAGGGCGATGAAATTGCAGTTGAACAAGTTAGACGCTTCCTCCGCTATAGCGGTGTCTCTGAAAAGTCTGCGGACAAAGGTAGTCGTATGACTGCTGCGCTTAATCATACAGTACTCACCCATGACGACCGTGCTACCTTGTCTGACGCTCTCAAAAAGAGCTATCAATCAACATGGGCTTCTTTTAATTCAGACACTCAAAAGACCCTCACGAGGCTAGGGGGCGGCAGCCTTTCTGCGGGACGCCTGCAACAACTTATGTTGCCTTGGACAAAATATTTTCTTGGTTATGATCCTCAGGAAACCCTCAATAAATTAACCATTCCAGTTCTGGCTTTGCACGGCTCTAAAGATACACAAATGCGATCAAGTGAAAATTTAAAGGCGATCAAACTCGCCCTGTCAAAAAACGTTCATAGCATGAGTGTGATCAAAGAAATTGAAGGTGTTAATCACCTGTTTCAAACGGCAGATACTGGATTGATGAATGAATATGCCTCCATCAAAGAAACGATGGCGCCGCGCGTTCTAGAACTGATTGTACAATGGATCAACCAGACTCCCTAGACCCCATAATCAAAAAGAGAGGTCAATCATTCTCACCCTCTCTTTTTGGCTTTTTGGGCGCTTTGGTCTCAGTCTCAGGGATCTTTTCAAGCGGCATGTCCCTTGACTTAGCCCGATTTTGTATTTCTATGATGGCCTCGTGATTATAGAGGATAGCTTTTTTGCTGCCTTGATCATAAACCGCAACATATTGATTAACAGCCCCTAGCAAAATAAATGTCTGCTTTTCTGATCCATCGAGTGTGATCTCTACTTCATTGCTGCTTTCACCGCGTAAGATTTCGTCTGCCTTATGAAGCGCAAATTTATAAATCAGCAGATTGAAAACAATGAGAAAAACAAAATAGCCGAAAATAATCGAAATCCCTTTTTTAGGGACCCACAGAAGGCTTTTGATCACTCTTTGCCCAATTGTGTCCGACTCTTTAGTCAACATGCCCTTCATTGTTTTTGCTTGCCATCTGATGGCCATATCTGAGATGAGTTGAAATACCACAACGGCAAAAAAGACGCCGACGATCAGAGGTTCTCTAACTCCAGCCAATAAAACATCCTCAATGGTTACAAAGGCCAGGATTGCTATATCAAATTTAATACTATAGAAAGTTTGGAGGTAAAGTAGTCCCGTCAAAGTGATCAACGCATAGGAAATCATAATAGCGAGCCCCGCATGATCTCTGCAACTTTTGGCTAACTCGGACGCTAAGGAAAAACTTTCTAATTCAGAATATTTTCTATCTAATTCACTCATGATACCCCTCCCCTTCTTCAAGATACAGAGAGTGTACACAGACTATCACCCTATTCCAATAACAAAGCCTTAAGACACAAAAAGCAAAAGGCAAAACTATAGGTACGCGGTAAAAATCAAGTTATTCAACATGATGTTTCGAATACGATAGATTTTTTGGTTCTTCTTGGCTGATCAAAAACAGTCATGCTGCACGGTTAGACCTAAGACAGTGCACAAATCATTTTAGCAATACTTATACGGTGACACTTTATGACACAGCCGCCCTAATCTATAGAGTATACATAGCTTTCAGACCGTCCTTACAGGCATCAGGGGTTGGTTTTTTCTTCGATAGAAGCGACTTTAGTTAATAGGCAGGCATAGAATTTAATCAGCCAAAGGCTGACTTTAAATTTCAGTTTTGTTGAGAAGGTCATTGGTCTTCTGCCGCACTTTTCAATTGGCAGACCGTTTTAAATTTTGACATCAAAATTTACTAAATTACACTAAAGCCCTGATGTCTGGGGCCATTGACGCCTATCTATCATAAATATATTTAGAATACAAATGATTACTACTCAAAATTAAAATGAATAGAATGTGACACAATTTCCATAGGACCATTTTCAAAAAAGTTGGGCCCCGTATGGGGGCAATTATGAAAGCATACTCTAATAAGCAGGCCAGCAGGTCTGGTTATTCTCGCAGTAGATATTGGGAGAACTCTGGACAGTCGAAAATCTAAGAGCACCCTTTAATCAGAAAGCCTTGCCAAAGGCGCGCCGACATAAGGGGCAGAACCGCCTTAATTGGACCCTGAACGCCTTAAAGGGCGGCCTGCCAAATTGCCAGTCATATGTCCCTCAAAGATTGCATAAATGCCATTCACTAAAACATGCTGCATCCCTTGGCTGAAGAGTTTGGGATTTTCATAGGTTGCCAAGTCTCGATATTGTTCCGGATTAAAAATCACAAGATCTGCCTTATACCCCTCCCGGATATACCCCCTTGCCTTCAACCCTAAAAAATCCGCAGCCAAGCCTGAAAAGCTCCGAATTAAAAATTCTGGTGTCAGTAAGGATTGTTCTCTGAAGAAAAGACGATACTTCATAGGAAACGCTCCATAAGCCCTTGGATGTGTTTTTTCTTGATCTGGCCGCGGTGTTGCGCCGTCAGTGCATGTCATCATCCACGGCTCCATAGCAAGGCGCTGTGTATTATTGGCATCGTAGAGGTCCAAATTCATCACATAGGCTTCCCCTTTTCGCAAAATATGTTGCGCAGCATAAGCTGGGGAGATTTCTAGGTCAGCGGCGACTGCGGCTAGGGTTTTACCACTCAAACTTGGTCGCGGATCTGTGAATAAGATTTTTTCTGCACCCCCCCGAATTTGCAGCATCTCATTGGTTACTGAAAGTATTCTCGCAGACTGGCCTGCATTATCAAATCGAGCATTCATTGCCTCTTGTCCACCGGCTGCAGCCCAACTTGGAATAGTATAGGCACTAAGGCGACTTTGAGTTGCTGTATAAGGATGTTGAGCAGCCCATACATCAACCCCACGTTTTCTGGCTTCATTAATATACCCTGCCCCCACATCCCCTCTGCCGTAATTGTGCAGGCCCTGTAGGTTAAAGTGGCTAAAAATACCCCGTATGCCAGCAGATTCGATGATCTCTATACCCTCTCTCACAGACGCATCGTAACCAACACCTTTATAGACAGCACCTAAATCTCGATCATGAGTATCATAAAGAGCCCCTTCAAAAGCAGCAGCAGCTTTTGCCAGCGCAATCACTTCCTGCGTTCCGGCATAAGTTCCAGGGACATAAAAGAGCCCTGTTGAAAGGCCGAAAGCTCCTTCTTCCATACCGGCGTTTACCAGAGTGATCATCTGCTCAAGCTCTTTCTGATTAGGCTTGCGATTTTCCTTTCCCATCACAGTTTGACGTATAGAGCCATGCCCCACATAGGCCAGCGCATTGATCCCTAGACCTCGGTCCTCCCAACTTTTCATTCTTTCTGAAATTTTATGAGTGCCAAAGCCATCGACACCGACAACAGTGGTGGTAATCCCTTGATACAAAAAAGGCAGTGCTTTATGGCCGTAATCCGTCTCTAAATTGGCATGGCTATGCATATCAATAAAACCTGGGGCAATCCATTGCCCCCTAATATCAATGATTTTTTTTGCTGAAAAGGAGAGCTCTTGGGACTGACCGATAAAAACAATTGTATCCCCCTTAAGGCCTACATCTGCTTTTCGGGGTGCTTGTCCACTACCATCATACACTAATCCTCCCACAAAAAGTTGATCGAGATGAACAGCAGGGGCCTCGCTCTTCTGCGCTACAAAGGCTGAAGGTGAAAAGTTAGAAGCTAACAGAGCGCCCAATGAAAGTGAAAAAAATTTAGTGAGAAGATTCATAGGCTTGGCCTCCATATATCACGTTAAGTATCGTCTTAAAATATTGAGCAGAACATAGTATTCTAAAGAGTATATCATGGAGTCACTTGTTTGCGAACTCCTGTATCGAGAGGTCGACGTCGAAGGCAGTTCAAATAAAAAAGGACCAAGCAGAAGGAGTGCTTGGCCCTTGATATTCAGGAGAGTGTCTGACCTTAAAAGGTCGAACAATTTCGAGCTCTTCTCCTAAATTCTTATGTTCCGATATAGGCTGTTTTCACAGAGGTATAAAATTCAGCTGCATAACGCCCCTGTTCTCTTGACCCATAGCTTGACTGTTTTGTCCCTCCAAAAGGAACATGATAATCAACCCCAGCTGTGGGTAAATTGATCATTACCATCCCAGCTTCACACTCAGTCTTAAATTTCGTAGCGGATGAAAGAGAAGCTGTACAAATTCCAGCTGATAAACCAAAAGGCGTATCATTCGCGGTCGCAATCGCTTCCTCTAAATCAGCCACTCGAATAGTTGTTGCAATTGGACCGAAAATTTCCTCTTGATTAATCCGCGCTTTATTATCCGTTTCAATAAACAAAGAGGGAGACATATAATGCCCTGGAGTGGCCAGATCTAAGCAGCCTCCCCTTACATGTTCAGTAGCCCCTTCGTCTTGGCCGATGGCAATATATTTCATATTTTGATCCAACTGGCTTTGGCTTGCGACGGGACCTAATTGGGTCGTTTTATCAAGAGCATTCCCAACTTTCAGGGCTGTCAGTTTTTCTGTCAATGCATCAACAAATTGATCATGTATGGCATCCTCAATGATCAAGCGCGACGATGCTGTACAGCGCTGCCCTGTAGAAAAATAGGCGCCGTTCAACGCATACTCTACTGCTGTGGTTAAATTACTGTCCTTCAGAACAACTAAGGGGTTCTTGCCCCCCATTTCCAATTGAAACTTAGCGCCCCGAGACACACAAGCCTGTGCCACTCTTCCCCCTGTAGACTGCGACCCTGTAAATGTAATTCCAGCTACTTTTGGGGAATTAATAAAAGTTTGACCCACTGTAGTACCGGCTCCCATTACTAGGTTGAAAACCCCTTCTGGTAAACCGGACCTAGAAATAATCTCTGCTAGAGCCCAAGCGGAACCGGGTGTCAGTTCTGCCGGTTTAAAAACAACTGTATTTCCATAAGCAAGAGCCGGTGCAATCTTCCAAGCAGGAATAGCAATAGGGAAATTCCAAGGGGTAATAATACCCACAACACCAAGAGGGGATCGATTGACCTCTACACTGATATTCGGCCGAACTGAAGGGAGATGCTCGCCCTGCAGTCTCAAAGCTTCGCCGGCATAGAATTTAAAAATCTGCCCTGCCCGAATAACCTCCCCCGTCGCCTCAGCTATTGGTTTTCCTTCTTCCCTCGCCAAAAGAGAGCCAAGCTCTTCCTTTCGTGCAAGAATTTCGGATCCTATCATATCTAGACAGTTGAACCTTGTTTGAATAGATGACATTGACCAACTCTGAAAGGCATGGTGCGCACAGTCAATCGCCTCTTGCGTCTGCTTTTGATCCGCTCTCGCATAGTGACCGAGTGTGTCCCCTAAATCTGAGGGGTTAATGTTGGCTTGACTATCAATAGCTTCTATCCAGTCGCCATTGATATAATTATGATATTGTTTCATAGGATTTCCTTCTCTTATTCATAATGACTTTATCATTGAAATCTATTGGGTGAAAATGGTGTTGCTGGAATATGCGTTGAAGTACCAGATATCATTTCTGCAATCAGCTTCCCCGTCGCAGGGGCTGTCATCAAGCCAATCATATTATGACCGACTGCAAAGAATGTATTTTCCATCAAGGGAGCTCTTCCAATCATTGGCAGGCTATCCCATGTCATGGGTCGCCATCCACACCATTTTTCAGTGGCCGGACCCGATAAATTGCTCTTCAAGTAGGGCTGAACATCTTCTTGCAATTGCTGCATTCTAAATTCTGGAATGCTGTCATCAAATCCAGAAAATTCCATAATAGACCCTAGCCGCAGTTGATGGCTAAAAGGGGTAATAGCAATATTAACTTCAGGCAAAACCATTGAAATCCTAGGACTAACCTTTGGTTTTTTAAGGGTCAGTGAATACCCTTTGCCTGGCTGTATTGGGATGCTGGCTTTGAAATGCCGCTCTAGGTTCTGACTGTAAGCCCCAGTGGCAAGAACAAGATGATCAGGATGAAATTCCTGTTGAGATGTCTGCGCCGTCGTGACTCTCCTGCCAACTGTTTCAAGCCCCAACAATTCACAGTCTTCAATAAATGTTACACCCTGTTTTTTAAGCGCTGCGGCCCACTCTTGAGCCAACAGGTCAGGGCGCAAATGTCCGTCTTCTGCATAGAAAAACCCGCCAGCCATGGCATCAGCAATGGCTGGATCAAAGGCCGACAATTCATCTTCCTTCAAAAATTGTGCTTCTACATTGAAGTGATCGCGGCACCAAGCATTCACGGATTGAAATTCTGAAATTTTCGAGGGGCTTTTAAACAGATATAACAAACCGTTTTGCTGCCAATCGCACTTAATCATCATGCTGGAGATTAAGGCTTTATATTCATCAAATGAAGAGGAGAGTAAATTATAGAGCCCCTGCGTTGCAGATTGTTTTCCACCAAAACAGCAGCGTATAAAATGCCATAACCAGCGCAGAAAACGAGTATCCATAGAAGGCGTAATTTTAAAGGCTGCTTTTTTTTTGAAAAGAGAAAAAAAGGCAGTTTTGAGGGCGCTAATGTTGTTTAGGGGCAGAATATGGCTGGGTAGAATATGACCACAGTTACTCCGAGAACAAGCCCCAGCGACACTACCTTTGTCGATAACTGTCACCTGATACCCGTCTTCATGAAGGTAATGGGCACAAGCAATTCCAATAATGCCCGCGCCGACAATCAGAATGTTTCCTTTGCTGTCAGACATTACCATTTGATCCCTTTTTGAAACGGATCTCCGCTCTGCTGAATCAGCGTTGCGTCAGCAAATATATAAGCTTCTCCTGCAATGGTAGGGATGATTCCCTTTGCCTGTGCAGGCTCATACGTCGCTTTAAATTGACTGCCTACAATACTTTCTTGCACCCACTCATCCCCCGGGGCAAGCGCATGCCGCTCTGCCAAACAAGCAAGTTTTGCACTAGTGCCCGTCCCGCATGGAGAGCGGTCATAAGCTCCGCCTGGGCAAAGAACAAAATTTTTGCTATTGGCATGGCCAGTTTCCGGTTTTTCAAAGAACTCAATATGATCAATTTCTTCTCCGTGTAGTCCCGTAATCCCTAACTCTTTTAGAGCCCGACGAATGGCAAACCCATAGTCCGTTAAAGAAGAAATATTTGCAGTACAGAGACTAAGGGGAGACGTTTCCACCAAGAAAAACCAGTTCCCCCCCCACGCGACATCGCCGACAATGGGTTTTTCCTCACAGGCTAGTGAGGAGCCAGTAACACGTACATCTTTTTGAAAACAAAAACTTTCCACATTGACAAAACTGACTTGGTTTGGCCCTGTGAGTGTTGTCTTAACAATACCCACAGGCGTTTCAATGAAATGATCCCCTTGGTCTATTCGGCCCAAATAATACAGCGTAACCATTAAACCAATAAGGCCATGCCCGCACATACCAAGATAGCCTGCTGAATTGAAGAAGATCACACCCGCCGAGCACCGGCTATCCTGAGGGGGAACAACCAAAGCGCCGACCATGGCATCAGAACATTTCGGATCCAGAACGGTCTCTCTTCTGATGTCATCTCGTTGAGACCTCAACACTGATAATTGTTCTGCAACAGACCCTGACCCTAAGGGGAGAGACACGTCGATAAGTACCCGTGTTGGCTGCCCGCCAGTATGAGAATCGATCACGCGCATAAGAGCCTCTTAATCAACAGCGCCAGGCCAGCTTGCCCACCAAGCTTTAAACAGAGACCATTGCTGCTCAATGAATGTTTTTTGAGACGCAGACAAATAATCTTGGGCATAGATCTGATGGGTATATTCCTGATGGCCTTCGAGCACCATTAGATGCTTATAGTAGAGCACCAGATCGGGCCCCTCATCAAAGGTTGCCAACACATGAAGGGCATCGTCCAATTGCTTGGCAAGAACCCGCGCTTGAGCATCTCCCCGTGCGGCTCTTTTACACAACTCTACGAGACGAAGAACTTGAACAGGAAGCGCATTGCCAACACCTGTAATAGCGCCCTTTGCACCGCAATTTACATAGCCATGAAAGACTTGCGTATCCACACCGATCATTAGGGATAAATCGTCATCTGTTCCTGTGATATGTTCGGCGGCATAGCTCAATGAATGACTGCCTCCAAATTCTTTAAAGCCCACAAGATTACTATGCTCATCTCTGAGCTTAAAAAACAAATCCGCTTTTGTCTCAAATCCATAATAGGGGCTATTATAAATCACGGCAGGTAAATCTGGGGCTGCACTCAGAATTTCTTTGAAGTGGAAATATTGAGCCTGTGATGAACTACCGCGCGACATCACACGAGGAATAACCATTAACCCAGTAGCACCCTGCGCACTTGCGTGTGCAGATATAGCCGCCGCTCTTTCCGTATTTTGAGCTCCTGTTCCTACAATTGTAGGAATATTATTTTGGCATAAACTCTCAACACCTTTACAACGCTGTTCGTCCGTCAACAAAGGCCAATCCCCCATAGAGCCACAATAAATTACTGCATCCATGCCTTCCTGAATTAAGGATTTTCCCGTACTCACCAATGCGTTAAAATCGGGTATACCTTTTGAATTACAAGGCGTCATAAGGGCTGGCATACAGCCAGAGAAGATATTTTTTTGCGATGTCATTTAACGAATCCTCTAGTATAGAAATGCTCACGAATATCTTTACAATAAGCTATCGTACCGGCATCGTCTCAGCGAGAATTATATTAAAAACTTTAAATATTGCATAAAATATGTAATAATACTCCGTGATGACAGATGAGAAAATAGCGCTAGACCAAGCAATCAAATCATATCCCATTGAGCAAATTTTCGATTGCTTGAGTGATACTGTTTTCTTTATTAAAGATCGACGGGGCCGATATGCTGTTTCCAACAATACGTTAGCGCTGCGCTGTGGACTGAATGATAAAAGTCTTCTTATAGGCAAAACTCCTTCTGAGCTGATGGGAAAAGCTTTTGGCAAAAGATACGAAGCTCAGGATAATGCTCTTCTAAGAAAGGGTGTTGCTGTGGTTGATCAATTAGAGCTTCATTTATTCGCAAATCAAACTGCGGGATGGTGTATTACAAATAAGAAGCCACTGTTGGATAAAGACGGCAAGGTTATTGGCATTGTCGGCATTTCACAAGACTTGAAACAGCCAGACCTCTCTCATTCAGAGATGAAGAAATTGACTGGCGTGATCGAATTTGTTCAAGATAATCTATCCCTCCCTCCCACTGTGGAAAGTTTAACAAAAGTAGCCAATTTATCGCGCTTTCAATTGGATCTAAGAATGCAACGCATATTCGGCCTCACTGCAGGACAATGGATATTAAAGCAGAGAATTGAAGAGGCGCGAAAGCTGCTGATGTATAGCGCTCATTCCCTTGTCGATGTTGCCATGCAAGTAGGCTATTCAGACCAAAGTACCTTCACGCGACAATTTCGTAAAACGACAGGCATGACACCGTTGAAGTTTAGGCGGTCTAGCCTCTAGACTGATGCCTCAAGTCTTACGTGCACCAGAGAGACATAAGGCCATATTGTAAAATCTATCATCTTCTGTAATGACATGATAACCGTTTCGCTCATAAAGTCGCACAGCGGGACTCATCTTAAAGACACGCAGCTTTATTTGGTTCGATTGAGAGAGCTCTGCCCTACGTTTTATTTCATCCAAAGCGTGCTGACCAATCCCTCTACTTTGATAAGACGCCTCAATCTGAAGATCCCTTAGATTGCATCCCTCACGGTCAAAGTGGAGGCGAAAGAGCCCCGCCACTTTCTGGTCAACCAAAATGTCAACATTTTCTAGATCCGCTGTCTGCTCGATTATAGTATTCACATCCCATCCCGCAGAATAATGTTCGTAATAGGCGCGCATATTACTAAATGTAAGGCCAGCGGCAGCAGGGAGATCTGTTGAGGGTCTATAAGTTATCTTCATATACTCTCCCTCAATCCATGTCATCATGAAGACTTACAGGTCTACTGTAGCAGTAAATCTTTACCATATTTTGTTTCAATATCTTCTAAGATATTTGTCGCTCTAAGTTTTTTTGTTACTTGGTTAAAGCGGTCCCTTAAATTTTCATCTCTGAAACATAGATATTGTGGATTAGGCTTAAACTGATAAAGGTTTTTTAGCTTCACTGATTTTTGGGAATCCTGATCGTTTTTTTGATAATAGCTAATCCCGTATATATCGCCAATATAAGCCCGCATTCTATTGGCTCTGAGCATGCGTAGGGCTAGTTTCGCATTCGGAGCGAACTTTAATAAAGAGAATTTCGCTAAAGGAGTCTCTTTAAAACCTAATATTGTCTCATTCGCTCTGTAAAAAGCAGCGATATCCCCTTCTTTCAAGTCTGACAAACTTTGGACATCCGTTTCCAGACCACGGTCTAAGCTCACTAAGATATTATACCACATTCTATAAGGTTCAGAAACAAAGCAGTCTAAATCATCAAAGAGCCAAACCGCTATAGCATCAATGTTGCGATTGTTCATTACTGTCGCTTGTCGGCGGTAAGGAATGCTATAGTACTGCGTGGAATAAGCCATCTCACTAAAAATGGCATTAAGTAACTCAAGATCTAGTCCCTTAGCTTTGTCATTATCAATAACATAGGGTTTCACTTGGGCCGTAATCCCAACTTTAATGACATCTTTATCCTCATAGGCTAGCGCATCTTGATCGCTGAAAAGGGACAAGACATAGACGCTAAACAGTAAAAATGGATACGACCTTTTAACCATTTCTTCACTGTAAGCGATAATTAGTATGATGCAATGAAAACATGTGGCTGCCTAAGGAAAACCTGATGCTCTCTTATGAGGAGGATAGTGCCCTTCCCTAGCCTGAACAAGGAACGACTGACTCTCAATAGACAGGTCTTATAATCAAGGACAGTGAAAGCTCAGGTCTTGGAGCGATTATAAATGCGACCTCCTGTAAGCAGCAGGGTTTTGCCCAACTCGTTTTTTAAAAGCTGTATTAAAAGTAGATTTAGAGTTGAACCCCACTTCGTAAGCGATAGAAATTACCAACTTATCTTTATTGAGCAGCGCCTTTTTTGCCTCTTCAATTCTGTAATCATTCACAAAGTGAAAAAAGTTTGTTCCCAAATATTGAGACAGGGTTTCCGAGATATGATTTTCAGAGACTCTTGTGAGTGCAGACAATTTATTTAAAGACAAATTTTCAAGCAAATAGGCTTTCTCTTCTGTCATCACTTGCTGTAATTTTGCAGCGATACCCTCCATTTTCTCAGCACTTAATAAGGCAGTTCTGGCCGGGCGATTTAGGGGAAGGCCCTTTTCAGAACCATTTAGGATTTTTTGACTTAAAGATTTTTGGATAAAGAAGGCCAAAGCTATAGTTTCTAAGAGAGGCAAAACAATACCAGAGCCAGCCCAATACCAGCCTATTGCTCCTAGTGAAAACTCCGTCGCATAAAGCAGCCAAGCCACGCCCCAAATCGCGATGACCGGTCTAATCCATGCCACTGAACGCTGTTCAACCTCTGCATAACGTTCGAGCAATTGCTTCTGGTGGGTAGAATGAAGCTTAAGAGTCTTTGCTAAGAAAGCAAAAGTGAACACAATAAAAATAGCCGTCGAGAACAGACAGGTAAATACTGCGATCCCCCAAAGGTCTGGATCTCGTGTAGCCGGATTTGCAAGCGCCAACTTTGCTTCGGGGCTCATCATCAACAGAAAAGGTAACATGGCCACCAGTACAACAACTGGTCCCGATAGAGCAACCATCCAAATATGTTTGCCTAAGGCTTTATCCGGTGACATGGTCGCATGAGCATAAAAGTAAAAAGCCGGTCCCAGTAAAACCCGAAGAGGCAGCTGTATGCCCGCCAAAGAGGGAGCATAGACATAAGCGCCTGAATAAATAAAAAGTTCGCCCGCAATATGAATTAATAAGAGTATGAAAAGGCCAAGAAGAAAAATGGACTGTCTTTTCCTTGGCCTCTTAAAGGTTTCTAGGAGTGCAAAAAATGTCATCCCAAGCATGCAGGAATAAAGGATCGTGGGTAAGAGATTAACCATTATTTTACCAGACATAAACGAAGTGTAATATCAGATATTTATAGTATTAATAGCCAGGGTTAGCAACCTGCATCAGCATAGAAGCCCAAGAAGGCTAAGCGCCTCTTAGCCTTGAACAACTCTGGATTTAAAACTTGCCCCTAACCCCATAAAGGCTGCAGCGATCACTGCATTTGTGTAAAAGTCCAGAGACAATCCTACTGCCATACCTTGCTGTAGACTGACAACAATCATCAAAAGCCACATGGCGACAGGCAAAGAGAGAAGCCAAGCGATTTTTTTCTGACCCTCTTGTGAGAAAAATGACAGGGCCATACAAGAGAACGCCACCACCATGGCTATCATAAAGAGGCCAATCAGCAGCAAAAATCCTTGGGGCGGTGGAGTAGGCATGCCCTGACCAAAACTAAAAAGAAAAAAGATCCATCCTGCCGCACACCCTAAAGACCCCAACGAAAGGAGAGCAGCACCAGCGCCTACTTTGGCTATAAAAGGGGCACCAAGAGACGCTTGGTTGTAGAGCTTAAACAGTCCAAAGACAGCACAAGAAAAAGCCAGGATAGCAGGGATCGCCGCCCAAATGATTGAGATCTTATAATCCGATAAATGCCGCAGCCAAAGCATCGCTGTATTAAAGGCCATTAAACTGCCTGCGGATAAGAAAAGGCGGGATTGCCAGTGATTGCTGTGTGATATTGCTGTCGCTATTTTTTCCATTATCATTCTCCTTCTAATGGGATTTTATAAATGTATTATGAGAGATAACAGACAATCGCCTGACGAGTCTCTCTATTGAGAGCAATAGACCTAATCTAGATCAACTGTCGTCCATTTGGGCCTATTCGAACCTTTTATAGGATTAAATTGATTGAATTTAGCGTTAAAAAAGCAGCCCTAGAAGCCACAGTTCAAGCGCCCAACGCCTCCAGGGGCGATGAAATCAAAATGGAGGGTAGACGTGCTCCGAAAAAAGATAGATGATCCAAAGGATAATTTGAAAAGACTGAGAGAGTTTCATCGGGCGCTTCTTGCTGCAGAGTGCCTGCAATTCAAAGGATATCATCATGCTTAAATTTTCCATTCGCCTAGGACTATTTCTGTGCCTGCTTATCATCCTTCGATTGGCCTATGTGGTTGGCAGCGGTACCGGATTGACCCAGTCCTATGAACCAAAACTAGCCGATCAGTGTACGCCAATACTGATCGCTCCTGGCACTGAAGACATCACAATTGATCATGAATTAGGACAAGTTTTTGTCTCTGCAGATAACCGACGTAAGAATGGGGATAGATCAAAGAACGGCATTTACATGTTTACAGCAGGAGATCCTTCAACACTGAAGAAAATCTCTATGAATGCGCCCCGAGGATTTCGCCCCCATGGATTCAGCTTATGGAAAGGGCCAAAGGGCAATAGACGCTTATTTGTGGTCTCTCACCCCGCCCGTCATACCCATGCCATTGAAGTCTTCACTGTCAAAACCAACGGTATGCTCGATCATATCAAAACGATCACCGACCCTCTTATTCACTCTCCTAATGATCTAGTGGCCGTTGGAGAAGATACCTTTTATGTGACGAATGATCATGGATGGACTGGGGCAATGAGAATGGTAGAAGACTTTTTAGCTGTCCCTGTATCTAACGTTGTCTTTTATCAAAGCGGCACTTCAGAAGTCGTGATCAACGGCCTCTCCTATGCCAATGGAATAACAGCATCAGAAGATGCACAAACCCTTTATATCTCTGAAATATCAAAGCGCCAAATTAGAGCATGGCACAAAAGTGATACACACGGTTTTGAAGAAGGTAAAACATGGCCAATGCGTATGGCAGCCGATAATTTAGAATGGGATGATTTCGGCCGCTTATGGACTGCGGGACACCCCAATACTCTAGCCTTTTTAAACCATGCCAAAGATCCTAAAAATTTATCCCCTTCCATGGCAAGTTTTATCAACTTGAAATCAGACACTATAACGGAGGGGCTTTATTCAAGCGGATCTGAAATGAGCGGTTCATCTGTTGCGACCGCTAGCAAGGGGCGCCTCTATCTGGGTGCTGTTTTTGAGGCACATATTTTATCCTGCCCTCTGCTTCCAGAGGAATAATTTTGTCGTTTCAAAACAAGGCGCTTCAGACATAAAAAGGTTACAAAATGCGATTATTTTTTTCTCTAGTGATTGCCTCTCTGTTTATGAATGGATGCAGTCCAAAACAAACAGCGGGTGGGGTCGCTACAGCTGTATCCCTTGCAGCGGTCGTGCCCGTCTCTCCCTTAACGGAAGGCTACCGTTCTTTAAGTGGATCAAAGAAACATATTAGACAGCAAGCCGAAGCATGGCGTCAAAAATTTGACCCATTATATAGGGGCAGACTCAAGGCCTTGAATAGGAGAAATGCTGAAAAGGATGCAAAAGATGTTTATGAAAGAACAGGGCCTGTTTTTCTCTCTAGAGTTAAGGGAAAGAACGATTTTGTCGGCCTCTTAAAAAAAGATGGCCTTTCCACACATATGGAAGTCCTCACTCCTTACCCGTCAGACCCGACGATCGCACGTCTAGAAACGCTTCTCTTTGATGACCCAGTTCAAAGTCATGAAACAGGACATAAGTATAACAGTAGAGTTTATGATTGCTTTCTTTCTAAAGTCTACGATTACAGACTGGCCTTCAACCATACCATGTCAAAATTGAGTGATTTATATAAAGTAGTCTATCCGCGAAAAATATTTAAAGATGCCTGTGAAAGAATGATTCAATTAAAGGACATCAATGAAAAACCAAGACAGTAGGAAAGCACACTCTTCATAATTCAGAGGGTATTTCTGAACATTTTAATCGCGAAATACCCCAATTTTCTATTATGATTTAGCCTTTGCTGTAAAAGTTTTAGTAATGATGCGCCAAGCATTTTGACGTTTATACATAACTAGATAATCGACATAATGAGTGCTCGGTGTATGAAAGTCCATTTTCACAATAGCCATCTTATTGTCCACGATATCAACGGACAGGATATTAGCCTCCCACTTTTTTTCTGTACCTTTAAAATAAGTAGAAAACTCTTTTAGGGACACAGTTCTTATGGTTTCTTCCCCAGTCTCTTTGTCTACAACAAGCATTTTTACGTGGCCAAAATCTTGATCAAAAGCTTTAGATAGAAGTTTCTGGTCGCCCCTAGCCGCACCCTTGAAATAATTATAAGCTGTCTCAATTACAGCTTGATACTCTTTGCCTGTTATCGCTTCAGTAGAGCTTGCGGATGAAACAAAAATATTCAGGGAGATAATAGACAATAAAATGAGTTTCATTCTTTAATCCTCTGTCTTGGTTCAGTTAAACGAATACGCTTTGATAGGGGAACTCAATCTGATGATCCACCTAATATAGGCCATGACAACGAAAGTTAGGGTTTTTGAGACAATTAGTTTTTATCTTAGTGCGCGTTAAATTCTTTGTTACTTTTAAGCCAATAATAGATGGCTACCATTAGCATGAGCGACGCTGGTAATAGACCAAATTCATCTCCATACCACTTTGTTGTTTCAGTATTTTGTGTAAGGGTAGAGAAATATTTCTGTAAGAAAACATTTGCGCTCATATGAAAAATAACACCAGTCCATAAGCTATCTGTTTTCACCCTTAAGTAAGTCATGATGACAGATGCGCTCATGATATATACTGTAAAACAGGCCACTTGAAAGGGCAGAGGCGTCCCAGAGA
This sequence comes from Temperatibacter marinus, assembly GCF_031598375.1. Taxonomy (NCBI): domain Bacteria; kingdom Pseudomonadati; phylum Pseudomonadota; class Alphaproteobacteria; order Kordiimonadales; family Temperatibacteraceae; genus Temperatibacter; species Temperatibacter marinus. The sequence goes on along the minus strand of NZ_CP123872.1, from coordinate 1,237,280 downwards.
CGCCGTAAAATCCCATGAACATAAGCGGCCAATGAAAAACAGACCATAAAAAGCCGCTGATTAATGATGTGGCCTTAAAGGAAAACGATTTCATTAAGGCCGTAACTAGAAAGCCCCGCCATGCGATTTCTTCACCAAGGACAGAGGGAAGGGCTAAAAGAAAGGTGATCGTTGCAGTTATTAGAAAATGGAATGCAATGATTGACGCATCATTCCATTCTGCAAGATTATAGCCTTCGCGGGTATGGTCGATATAGGTTTCATTATAACCCCCCCCCACACCTGTAATCCAAATGATAGCATAGGCTGTTGCAATGATAAAGAATGGCAAAAGGTAGCTCGTCCACTGATATTTCCATTTTCCCCAGCTCCAGCCCCAGGTATTCAAAGATTGTTTTCTTAGTAGGCTTGTGACAATTGCCGCGACACCTACCGAGAGCATTAAAGGAGTTGCTTTGCCCAGTCTGAAAATAAGCCAAAAGCCAATAAGATGAAAAAGAGCAGTTAAAGCTATGAATAAGCTTACTGTGATTATTGTATCTTGCTTTTGCGTCATTTTTTCATCTTATACTATGATTTTTTTCTGAGGGCGACGACACAAGCCAGTGACAATACGATCAGCGCCATGATACTGCCTTCTGGCCCAGACAGGCCCCCTGAAATCCATTGTGGCGCACTTGGATTGATGGCGAAGTCCACAAAGAGGGGGGGCGTGTCCAAATCAATTCCCGTTGTAGCAACGCCAAAGCCATTAATGAAGAACCAGTTCCAAGCAGCGTGCCAAGCACAGGCACCCCATACAGATCTATCTCTTATGGTGATGAGGCTCGTAAAGACTGAAAACAATATCAACATCAGGGAAAAGCCTATAGCCATCCATATGGAATTATTAGCAAAATCGTAGGACAAAAGGTGCAAGAGTAAGAAGCCAAGTGTATTAAAAGCTATGCCAGCGACGATACCCCTTTTCGCACTTATTTTTCCGAGCATCCAGCCTCTGAAAACTATTTCTTCTACACCAGACTGAACGGCAAAGGCTGTGAGGAGAATAAGAACGGCAATGAGATTGCCGGATGTAAATGTTGGTATTTTCTCAACGACAAATCCCCCTGTTAAATAAATTAATAGAACAACAGTGCCGGACATGCCCAGGCCATAGAGGAGGCCACGTCCGTATTTATAAGAAGAGTCCCCAGACAAAGTGAGCCCAACACTTTTTAATGTTGTGCCTTCATAAAACCTGACCCACAGCCATAGGAGAACAAAGGTCGTTAAAAAAGTAGCAAAAAGCATATAGAGAATGTTGGGATATTGTTCCAGTACTTCGATGTGATCCTCGTCGATCAGGCCGGATTCAATCAAAGGGACAATAGTAATAATCTGCGCCAAAATGAAAAAAGCAAATAACAATAAAAGCATAATCCATGGATTATTATGGCGCTTTGCCGGCGGGAAGCCTTCAAATAATACAGTAGGTGTTTGAGATAAAACTGTCATGACTTTTAGTTTCCTTCTTATTTTTTTTCATTAAAAGCGCTTTATTCAAACCCTGGAGCCGACAAAAATATATCAAAATCTTGCGGTATACGGTATGATGAGCCACGACAGGGCTTAAACAAAAAAAAGATTATAATGCCATGACAGATCACCTCAATCATTTTGCAAAAATTGCACATGAACAATCCTCTAAAAGAGACCCTTTTTTAAAGGGCGTTGAAATGGTGCAGTGGCATGTCAATCAATCGGATGTGACCTATTGTCGCCAGTCAGATCACACCCTTAGTCTTTATCTTTCAGGGGGCACCACTAGTTTTCGCAAGGATAAACAGGGGCTTTACGGAGGCCCCGGTAAAATTTGTTTGATGCCAGAACAGTCTGAAAGCAAATGGGCCATTAACAGTGAGATTGATTTTCTGCACTTATACATCCCAGACGAACAACTTAAAACTGCGGCGTCTATGACTTTCTCAAAAGATGTGCGTTTTATTGAGCTGCTTGACGTGGTTTATCAAGAAGATCCGATTTTATTGGCTTGGGTCCAAAAATATGTGCGCTCGACAAGGACTGATCCGGTTGAGAGTGAAGAGATTGTAAACAATATAATTGTACATTTACTACAGCACTACACGAGCAAAGATTTGTCTTTGAAACAGGTAAAGGGGGGATTATCTCTTTATCATATGCGTAGGGTGAATTCGGCGATAAAAGATCAATTGGACCATAAAATTACCATTGAATGGCTGGCTGCGCTAATAGGACTTAGTCCTTTTCATTTTGCACGCATGTTTAAGCTCAGTTTTGGCATGACCCCTTCACGCTATATAACTGCTCTGCGTGTTCAAAAAGTTAAAAGCCTCTTGCAGAGTGAAAGGTCTTTATCAGATATTAGCTATGCTGCAGGTTTTGCTCAGCAAAGCCATATGTCCATTCAATTTAAAAAAATCACTGGCTTTACACCTGCTGTATATCGCTCCTTATAGGTGCCTGATGTCAAAAAATGTCTATATGAATACCGTATAAGAAAAAAGGACCTAGCTATTTCTAGCTAAATCCTTGATAATATTGGTTAATTCTAAGGGATCGAAATCCTGACCTCTTCGCTGCAATCAGCGGGTATGCTTGCTATCTAATAAAGGCGGGCAAGATGGTATTGGAGACTTGTGTCATGATAGTATCTTTCATGTCATGACCAGTGATCACAACGACCAAGTCCAGGGCAGCTATGGTAATTATTCGATTACCTCCACCCCCCCAAGAGACTTTAGCATCATAGCTTTTATCGCCAACAATCAAATTAGTTTGATACCATAGATATCCATAGAAGAAGGATTTAGGTTGCCAGTCTTCGGTGACCCGCGTAATTGCACTTGTGGCTTTCGCCAAATAATCGGCTGGAAGGAATTGCTCACCGTTCAAGCGGCCTTCATTCATAACCAATGCACCCAGTTTGAGCAAATCACGAGACATAATGTTTAATCCTGTCTCGCCTAATGGCTGCCCGGCCGCATCCGTACGCCAGCTGTAATTAGAAATGCCCAATTTACCGAAAAACTCAGTCTTGATAAAATCTTCGGCAGATCCTGGCACCACCGCATTTAAAACATGCATGACCATAATTGGATCATAGCCGCGGTAGTTGTAGACCTGCGTTTCAGACGTAACAGGGGCGCTGAGTTCGAAAAAAGCCTGAAGCTGCGCTAAGCCTTTATACTGATCACTGTTTGTTCGAAATTTTTCCATCACTTCATCAGTGAAACGTAGTCCCGAGCGCATTGTCATTGCTTGATGAAGAGTGATCTTTTCAACACCCTTCACAAATTTTGTAGCATCAAGTCCTTTAAAAAAGCTAACCAAAGGCTTGTGTAAGTCGTCTAGGGTCAAATACCCTAATTCAATAGCACGGCCAACGACTAAGGCTGTATTTCCTTTGGTCCCAGAAGCGAGAAAGTGTGGCAGATTGATGCGGCCACGCTTGTAATAGGATTCGAACAAAAACTTGCCCTTATATGCGATAAGCAGACTGTCATAATCTCCGTGCTTGTTGTCAGCCATCTCCTGCGCAAGCTTAACAATCATATCTTTATTGCCACCATCTACACCTAATTCACCGACAAGCAGACCATCTTTTCTGTCATTAGGCGCAGAATTAATGAAAGCTTTATCTAAAAGGGGAAGTTCCCAGAATGGGACTTTTGCATCTGCGGCGGTGGCTTCGTGTGCTTGGCCGTCATCCCCGATGGCGACTGCATTAATATTCATTAATAATGTAACGGCAAACATACTTTTAAATAGCGTATTAAAGATCATTTTATTCCCTATCGATTTTATTAAACGTAGCGGCTCTATTAAACTTGGCTGCTTTATTAAATTTGGCTGATTTGCAAGCAAAGCGTATATGAAAGGGACAAAGCAACGTCACTTAGTCCTCTGTATTCTTAGTCCTTTGCAGTCTTACACACCAGCCGTGGTAACGGTTGCGGGAAACCTACAAGCCAGCCCTTTCGAAACAACTTAAATGTTCTTAAATGTTCTTAAATGTCAGTTTTCATCTGCGAAAACTAAGGTTTACCAGTCATAGATGTTTTGACATCATCAGGTTTCTGGTACATCAAGCTACAATCGATTACTATTCATAAGCTTGTATTTTTACATTTGGGTGCGTCTTGAAACAAAACCAACAATACCAATTAGGGTCATGGATAATTTGTCCGAGGACGAATAGCCTAAACAATAAAGACGACAAACGCTCTCTTGATAATAAAAGCATGCAAGTGCTTCTGTTTTTAATGCAGCATGCGGGAAAAAATGTCACGAAAGCCCAGATATTTGACCATGTCTGGAAAGGAAGCTTAGTTGCTGAGGACATATTGTCTGTCACGATCAATAAAATCAGAAAAGCCTTGGGCGATAATGCACGCAGTCCAACATTCATCAAAACCCTACCAGGTGTTGGGTATAGTTTAATAGCCGATGTTAAAACGGTAGCACCCTCAGCCCAGGTTAGCAGTAAAACAAGAAAATTCTCTCGTATCTCTATAAGCGTCATATCCTTATTGGTGCTAGTAGCGTCGCTGGCTGTCTATTTTATTAACTTTGATGACGGAACGGCCACAGAAACTCTACCTATTCATTCCATCGCTGTATTGCCCTTTAAGAACCATAGTTCAGCGCAAGACAATCTGCATTTTACCGATGGATTATCTGATGCTATTATCAATCAACTGTCGCAAAATAATCACTTAAAAGTGATCTCTAGGTATTCTTCCTTTACGTACCGCGGCAAATATAATGCAATAGATATTGGTAAAGCCTTACAGGTTGACACTCTACTGGATGGCAGTGTGCAAACCATGGGGAAACAGGTTCGAATAAATGTCAGAATAGTCAGCACAAAAGACGGTCAACAACTTTGGTCAAGAATTTTTGACGGTGAAACCGACAACTATTTTAAACTTCAAGACACTATCAGTGCCACTGTACAAGACATAATCCAACCCGGTTCAGATCAGAAAAGACAGCATGCTAAGCCCGTTAATGCACAAGCTTACGAATGGTATTTGATGGGGCAATATCACTGGCGGCAGAGAAATCCAAAATCACTGAATAAGGCTGTGAAATATTTCAAACAATCGCTAGAGTTAGAACCGGAATATGCTGAAGCGCATCTTGGTCTGGGCATTACCTATGCTACTTTGCATCGGTTTTCCAACTGGAGCGAGGAAAAAGCCGTAAGCTATGCCCTGCCACACATAGAAAAAGCATTAGAATTAAAACCCAACGCTCCAGCGGCGCTGGCTGCAAAGGGAATGGTTCTCACCCTTAGGGCAAGTTATGAAAGACACTTTACTGCTGCGGATTCAACAGTGGTACAGCAAGCAGAACAAGCATTTATACAGTCCCTTGCCCTTGAGGATAATGCCACCACCCACAATTGGTATAGCACATTATTAAAGCTGATGGGCAAACAGGCGCAAGTCGTCAAACACATGAGCCAGGCCATTGCGCTTAACCCGTTATCCGCCTCTCTTAAACGGTCGTACAGCAAATATCTTCAGTCAATTGGTCAACAAGATGCAGCCCAACGAATGTATCAACGCGCTTACATTCTTGAACCAGATCACATCTCACATGCAATTGAATCAACGCATGTTTTCAGGCATGATAAAAAGTCAATTATCACCATAGTTGAATGGCAGGCAGCAAATGCAGAGCTTTTCACAAACTGTTCTAGCGATGAATATTGTGAACAGGTTGTTTTGGCCTATCTCAGCATTGGCGCAAATAGCATTGCCGAAAGCATTCTTGCTAAAATGAAAGCAAAACATGGTCACTTTTTACATTCTTTGGATTTGATCAATTTGGGGCTAAAAGGCGAGGATCAAAATTTGCTGCCACTTATAGAGCGTATCGCCGTACATCGACCGAATAACCAGAGAGCTTTATTCAATCTAGCCACTGCGCAATTTCGTGCGGAAAAATTTAAACAGGCCAAGGAGACTATATTGCAAATGGTCCCTACAGGGCATCACGATACATCTCGAACACGACATGCCATCACAGCAGACAACTATTTAACCTTCGTATTATACGCAGCTACTTTATCCAAGTTAGGGGAGACTGAGAGCGCGAACCTGTTGCTTGATAGCATACAAGCATTTCTAAAGCTGGGTAAGGTGTTCGATAAAATTCAAGCTGAATTCACTCTGTCTGAAATTAATGCCCAGTTAAATAACAAAGAAAAAGCAATACAACACCTAGAAAACGCCTTAAACATGGGCTGGCTACCCTATTACGATAAGGAATGGTGGACACTGCAGAACAACCACCTTTTACAGCCTCTTCAGGAAGACGTTGAGTTCAAAGCATTATTGCAGAAGCACGAGAAGAGTGTGAATGAATTGCGAGAGAAGGTTGTAAATACTTTAAGCGATACGGCACAGTCAAATTAACCGGCTGTCTAGAAAACCACTCTTAATAGATTCTAAAGATTGAGATGCCCCTAGATTTATAGACACTTTGTCGTTCCAATTTAGTTTGTTGTTCAAAATCGATTGGTGACAACAATCCGTTGTTACCGTGCTTTCTTTTTGGATTATAGAACATTTCTATATAATCGAAGACTTCGCTGCCAGCCAATTCCTAAGCATGTGGAAGCTCATCACTCTATAGCAATATGGTTTAACCTAGATCTCGATGGACTTAGATATTTTTAAAGTTTAATTGCTGATCAAGAAAGATGTGTTTGCTTATAGTTTTTTTACTTAGACCCAAGTGATTACGTAGAATAGATGCCAATATGTCATAGGTATTATTGACTGGTTTCAAGTCTCTGCTTTCGTATAAATTCTCGGTGCTTAGTGCTGTAAAGTCGCCGATCACAGGGTTTATTTTTTTGCCCAAAAAATCTTTGGCTAGAATTTCTTAAACCTATCACTTTCTTTGAAAGCAAAGATAGTTGCAACTAAAGGTGAATACTGCTCTATATGTCGCAAGATATGAGTTTTAAAACTGGGTTTCTCATGTTTGTTGACCCCAGTTGGGTTGAAGGTGAGCATGCATAGAATATTGATAGCAATAATTATTGGGTTGTTTTCCTTACCTTTATTGGCGGATGACACCTGCCGTACCTGCCACATCGATCAATATGGGGGCTGGCAGATTTCCCATCACGCGCAGGCGATGGCGACCGCAACTGAGGAAAGCGTTCTTGGTGATTTTTCCGGCGTTACCATTGATCATCATAGTCAAACAGCCATCTTTTTAAAAACAGAGGATGGCTTTCAGGTTGCTATTAAGGATAAGGATGGTAAGGCCGTTACCTATTCTATTTCCTATACATTTGGCGTGACGCCCTTACAGCAATATCTGGTAAAAACAGATAAGGGTAAATATCAGGTATTGCCCTTTGCGTGGGATAGCCGTGACGAATCAAAAGGTGGTCAGCGCTGGTTCCATATATATCCTGATGAATATTTGCCCGCTGGTGATCGTTTGCATTGGCAACAACCCTTGCAGAATTGGAACGGTATGTGCGCTGATTGTCATTCAACTGGGCTTAAACGTAACTATAATGAAAAACGGGATGTCTTTAAGACCAGTTTTTCAAAGGTGAATATATCCTGTTCTTCTTGTCATGTGGACGCTTCAGCGCATGCTAGTGCGCAAAACACAATGGGTAAAAACCCACCAGGCTGGAAAGACGACCTGATGTCTTATCTAAATGACATGGGTGGGTTTACTTTGAAAGAAGGAGCGCATACAGCCACTTGGTCTGGTAAGGGGCAGCGCCGCCGTCCTGAAATGGAAGTATGTAGCGCATGCCATAGTCTGCGATCGCCTTTAAGGGACGGTATTGACCCTTCTAAAAAATTTATGGATCAGTTTTCACCTACACTATTGGATGATCCTTTGTATTTTGCGGATGGTCAGATTAAGGAAGAAGTCTATGTCTGGGGATCCTTTCTACAAAGCAAGATGTATCAAAAAGGCGTTAGCTGCTTTGACTGCCATGACAGTCATAGCCTGAAATTAAAGGCAGAAGGGAACGGAGTGTGTACCCAGTGCCATAGCGCCCCTGTGTTTGATACACCTAAACATCACAAGCATAAAACAAACACAAAAGGCGCCATGTGTGTGAACTGTCACATGCCAGAACGTAGTTTCATGGTGGTTGACCCGCGCCGTGATCACAGCTTTAAAATTCCAAGGCCTGATATCAGTATCCAAACAGGAAGCCCCAATGCCTGCACAACATGCCATACAGATCAATCCAATAGCTGGGCTGCAAAGCAATTAAATCACTGGTTTCCAGGTAGCAAGCATCGCAATAAGAATGCGGTGACAGTTCATAAAGCCCGGCGCGGTAATCCTTCTGCCCGCCGTCAGTTGCACACATTAATAAATGACGACAACATTGCGGCTATTACACGCGCAACGGCACTAAGCCTGATCCCCCGCGTTGCGGATAGGAATTTGATTAATCTTGCAATAGGCAAGCTGAATGACCCTTCTGCACTGTTACGTATCGGCGCTATACGCGCGTTAGCAGTGTTGCCACCAGAAAATCAGCATACCCTTATCAGTCCGCTGCTTGATGATGAATTTAAGGCTGTTCGTGTGGAAGCAGCACGCACTTTGCTTTCAGTCCCTAGCGCTGATTTGACGAAAGCTGCGTTTACAGAGCTATTACAGGCTGATCGGATAAGTAGTTGGCGCGGTGAAGGGCGTATGAATTTGTCTCAACATGCTGTTCGTCGCGGTGACATGGATGAGGCTGAGCGTCAATACCGCCAAAGCTTAAAGCAGGATCCGTCTTTTGCGCCTGCTTTGGTCAATCTTGCAGAACTTCTTAGGCAAACGGGTCGTGAAAATGAAGCAGTAGGCATGCTTGCCAAAGCTTCAACTGTAAAGAATGTTGATGGGGCAATATTGCATTCATATGGTCTTGCGTTAATTCGTTCAGGGGATAGGGCTCAGGCTCTTATACAGCTTGAAAGGGCTACAAAAGCGGATAGAAATAATGCACGATATGTATATGTTTATTTGGTAGCGTTGAACAGTATGGGTCAACCTGATAAGGCATATCGTGGTGTCAAAGCAGCACTGCGGCGCCATCGCTTTGATCCGGTACTCTTGCAGCTCGCCCGCTCTTTCGCTGCTGAGCGTGGTGATACAGTGTATCAAAGGCAAATTGAAACCAGGATATCTAAGTTATGACCTTGCCCCTTCAAATGCAGCCAGTATTAGGTAGTATTCTGGCAAGCAAAAAGGAGATTACGATGTCAGGCAAACGTTACAAACCAGAGCAAGCAATTGCTAAGTTAAGAGAAGCAGATATTTTATTAGGTCAAGGGCTTTCTGTCCCTGACGCTGTCCGCCAGTTAGGCGTCAGCAAGTTGACCTACTACCGATGACGTAAGGAATACGGCGGCATGAAAGTCGAGCAAGCTAAACGCCTGAAGGATATGGAAAAAGAGAATGCACAATTGAAGCGATTGGTAGCTGATCTATCCCTAGACAACGCCATTCTCAAAGAGGCCGCCAAGGGAAACTGGTAGAGCCTTCTCGTCGTAGAACTTTTGTTGATCATATTGTCCGCAAGCTTGACGTGTCACAGCGTCGGGCTTGCAAGGCCATTGGTCAGGTGCGGTCAACACAGTGGCGCAGGCCACGGATCAAGGATTGGCTGAAACAAATTGGGGTTAAAACGCTTTACATCGATCCAGGGTCGCCTTGGGAAAATGGCTACAATGAAAGCTTTAATGGGAAGTTGAGAGATGAGCTATTGGACGGAGAAATATTCTATGGATTAAAAGAAGCAAAGATTATCATTGAACAGTGGCGACAGCATTACAACACTGTCAGGCCACATAGCAGTTTGGGCTATCGCCCACCAGCACCAAAGACGATTTTACCGGCTGATAGCTGTTCCGCCCCTCCGGGGCTCCACATCCATCAGCCTTTACAAAAATCACATTAAAATGGTTACATAAAAAGTGGCTGCGTTACTGGGGTCGGGTCAATGGGATGCCCAAAGCTAATCATAGTCACCGTTTTGGTCACCGCTAAACAAAAGGGCTAGCAAATGCGCTAACCCCTTGTTTTATTTGGTGGAGCCTAGGAGGATCGAACTCCTGACCTCTTCGCTGCCAGCGAAGCGCTCTCCCAGCTGAGCTAAGGCCCCTAACCGTTAGGATGACTGACAAAAAGAAGAATTAACTTTCGTCACCGTCTGAAGAAAGGCTTGTATCAACCATACCAGTTACTTCAACATCATCATCGTCATCAAGAGAGACATCGCCGAGGATTGGATCGTCATTGTCATCAATATCAACATCGACTTCGAGATCTAGATCTTCAGACTCTTCTTTTTCCGCTTTTTTCTCGACTTGTTCTACAGCAATGATTGGCTGCTTCGATTTCAAGATAGGCTCTGGAGCCCATTCTGTACCGCATTCAATACATGTTACTGGGTCTGCATTGCCGAGATCGTAAAAACGCTCACCACATTTTGGACACGTACGCTTTGTACCCCATTCTTCTTTTACCACGGTTCTCTCCTTTGAAAGCCGACCATAAACTATTTTGTCGCATCCCTTGCCAGAAAGTGATTATTGTGTCAAAGAAATTAGCAACAATTGAGCTTAAAATTATTACTTATCTGTTTTAAAGTGCTATTTCCCATGACGCAAGAGCCTAAAATCCAAAATATTGACCCTTCTATGAAATCATCAGCAGGCGATTCTTTAAAAGGCACTGTTCAAGTGCCCGGTGACAAATCCATTTCGCATCGGAGTTTGATGCTTTCTTCCCTCGCCGTAGGAGAGAGCCGTGTCCGTGGGCTTTTAGAAGGCGAAGATGTCTTAGCCACTGCAGAGGCGATGCGACAAATGGGCGCAGACATTAACCGATCTGAAAATGGCGAGTGGCGGATCCACGGCGTCGGCGTTGGGGGCCTCAAGGAACCCGCAGATGTTATTGACATGGGTAACAGCGGGACCAGCACGCGTTTGATCCTGGGCTTGCTGTCCAGCCATGAGTTAACAGCCACGATGACCGGCGATGGAAGCTTAAGAGGTCGCCCTATGAAAAGGGTTATTACGCCGATGGAACAAATGGGGGCCCGCTTTATGACCCGCCGTGATGGGCGCCTGCCTCTTGCCGTTACAGGCACCAGCACTGCCCAGCCTTTATCTTATGAAAGTCCTGTGGCCAGTGCGCAAGTCAAAAGCTGTGTTTTGCTTGCAGGTTTAAACACACGGGGCGTGACGACTCTCAAGGAATCGGTTGCGACTCGTGATCATACTGAGCGTATGTTATCAGCAATGGGCGCTGATCTTATGGTCTCTGATCACGAAGACGGCAGCCGCACGGTCTCTATTACTGGACCCGTTACCCTCTCCCCCATTGATTTGGATGTCCCTGGCGATATATCCAGTGCCGCTTTTCTTTTAGTGGCCGCCTCAATCATTCCAGAGTCTGATGTAACACTTAAGAATGTAGGTATGAACCCCCTTAGAACTGGCATTATCTTTGCCCTTAAGCATATGGGGGCTGACATTACCCTTCTAAACGAGCAAATTCTTGGCGGTGAACCTGTTGCGGACATTAGAGTGAAAGCAGCTCGGCTCAAAGGCGTTACTGACTTACCTGTGCATCCTTCGACCATGATTGACGAATTTCCTGTGCTCTTCTGTGCAGCCTCAGTCGCATCAGGGACATCCCGCTTTACTGGACTCGAAGAATTACGAGTCAAGGAATCAGACCGAATCGCTGTTATGGCGCAAGGATTGAAAGCATGTGGTGTCTCATTCACTGAACTAGAAGACGGCATTGAAATTGTCGGCAACAACGGTAAAGTCAAGGGCGGTGGTCACATTGATAGTCATTTGGATCACCGCATAGCCATGAGTTTTTCAATTCTGGGACAAATGGCCCAAGAAGCAATCACCATTGATGATGCAAGCCCAATCAATACAAGTTTTCCTGGGTTTAAAAATCTTATGCAAGGACTGGGAGCTTCTTTAGACTAAACGTAAAAGCGGCCCTTGAGCCGCTTTTCCTTTTTCTAAGCTCAGCTTAAAACTTAAATTTCAGTCCCACCCCAAAATCATATTCATGGGACCGACGTGCAATGAGTGATAATTTTTTACTAAATTCATAATCAATCGTCACATCAAAACCTTCATCTGTATTCCAGTGCCAATCGACTGCTGCTCGCTCTGTAATATTAAAGTGACTGCCTATTGCAAACCTAAAGACACCTTTTGTGTCAAGACGCAGTTCACTTTGAAGCATAAAGGGTAACATTTTCGAAAAGCCTATGAAACCAATGGTCTCTGTTTCTACCGTGTGTCCTTGCTCTTTATGTCGTTCCAATTCTATGCCAGCCATGAGCTCGGTAAATTTATCAATAAAATACGTCCCTTGCAGGGTAATCTCAGCAGAGCCCTTATAGTCACCTTCCCAATCAAGAGAAACTCGATTGCGATTGTTCACCATCCACAAGGAACCAAACTGCTGGTTACTGAGCACCGCGAGATCAGCAAATTTGAACCAATGATCATCCATAGAAAGGTTTCGCGCAAATTGATCGTCAATCTGACTGGTACCAGCGTAAGAAATCACGCGACTCATACCAGTTTTCATATGGTAAAGATTGTGACAGTGAAAAATCCAGTCCCGTTCCTCATTAGCCTCAAATTCAATGGTAATGGTGCCCATGCTCACTAAATCTACTGTATGCTTCAAAGGACTAAAGGCTCCTTGACCATTCAACACACGGAAAAAATGGCCATGAAGGTGCAAGGGATGGCTCATCATCGTGGTATTTTCAAAGATAAACTGGACCCGTTCGCCCTTTTTAATTTGAATGCGATCCGCCTCTGATAGTGTTTTTCCATTAAAAGACCAAATATAACGTTCCATATTCCCCGTCAGTTTTAAATGGACTTTCCTTACAGGCATAGCCGTATCAAATTCTGTTGGTGTCACTGACTTTAAAGGGGCATACGTAGTAAGATGTTCAATCACCTCTCCTTCGGCCTGCACCATAGTACAGTGGCCCATGGCAGCATGTTCCGGTAAACAAGAAGTCATCGGCATCATGGCATCTTCTGTCTTCGATTCGGCCTCGGGCTGTGGTGATGTTTCCTTGCCCTTCATATGCTCACGGTGATCCATTAAAAATAGATTGGGCCTAGGGATATCTGGCGCCTTCACCTTTGGAGCAGATGGGTGACCAATATAGGCAGAAGTCTGACCAGTCCCATCAATATTCGTTGCCCGCAATTCAAAATTTCCAGTGGCTGGGACTGTTACTTCTACATCATAGGTCTCCGCGATTGCATGCTTTAGCTTTTTCACTTTTATGGGCTGGACATCAACACCGTCGATGGCAACGATCGTCATAGGGCCGCCTGCATATTCTACAGTGAAATAACTACTAGCCGCTGCATTAATCATACGCACACGTACCGTTTCACCTGCCTTCGCCTCTGCCAACTGAGTCTCTAGCGCACCATTAGCAAGGTAGGCGTCATACCCAACATCAGATAAATCCATAGGGCCCATGCGAGTCCAGCTGGCATAAAGTCGGTTTTTGATGGCTTTCGGTCCATTCTGAATGACTTTTAGCCAATCTTGAGAACTGCCCTTTTTGTTTTCATAATAATGGCCTTCGCGCTTAAGATTACGCAAAACATCCATCGGTTTTTCGTCTGTCCAATCAGACCAAACAAGCATTTTATCTTGCAGAACTGGTGCCTTTTTCTCTTTCGGCAAAAGGCGAATGGGGCCATAAATTCCCCGCTGCTCTTGCAGGCCGGTATGGCTATGATACCAAAAAGTTCCTGAATGCTTAATCTCAAACCGAAAGGTAAAACTTTGCCCTGCCGCAATGGGTTTTGTATTCAGATACGCCACACCGTCTTGCTCTGGCGGCAAAAGAATACCGTGCCAGTGCACTGTTGACATCACATCCATCTTATTGTGGAAGGTCACTTCCAGTATATCCCCCACTGTCGCCTCTATCAGGGGACCTGGAATAGAGCCCCCAATCGCCATCGCTTTCACAGGGTTACCAGTAAAATTGACTGTTTTATACTCTATATCAAATTCGTATTTTCTCTCATCCGCCTGAAGGGAACAGGCGAAGATAAAAGTGCTAATAAGAGCACCAACTATAGTTTTCATCGTAAAATCCTAAAAATCATTAATTCAGTAGAAATAGTGAATTAGAGAAGGATTTTTGGTGGGGGTGCACTTGGGCGATGCGCAAGAGACGTAGGGCTTTTAGGCTCAAAAACTTTTGTCGCAGAGTTGGTTTTACCAAAGATTATAACAACGTTAGGCGCCCATAAAGAGACGGATTGCATCATTGGACATCCTGCAGGACAATCACCGCAATCAGACATCCGAGCCTGTTTCACAGACTCCTCATGACAGTCTCCCTCGGAGATAATCATATGGTCTGTTGAACTCTGTTCTAGAGCTGGCTGGTGAAATAAGGACGACACTGAGGCCAAACTATTCCCCCCCGCTTGAATAAAGCAGAGGGAAATTAAGACGGTCCCTATGAATGTCTGAATATATTTCATAAACCCCTCTCTAGCATAAGCAATCAAGAGGAACAACTCACAAGGCTGTCAACAAAACTAACCTTCTTTGAATTCAGCAAAAGTAACTTGAGTTCCATCAGGCGTATAATATCCAATTTCTGTTGCGCCGTAGAAGGTCTCTCGGCGCGGGAAGGCCTGATCAAAATCTTGAAGAACTTCATCTATGGCATCAATATTAGCGACAACAATGAAAAGTAAGACCGGACTAGAAAGCAAATCTTTGCCTTTGAAAGACTGCATATCCCCCTCGATACTCTCAACAGTTTGCATCATAAATTGTTGTTGGCCATTAGAAATTATTGCAAAACCTAAAGGGCCAGACCCCTCTGGTCCATCAACGGGCACACTGTCCGTAATCTGAAAGCCTACCGCCTGCCAGAAGGCTAAACTAGGTTCAATATCCTTCACTGCAATATTAACATTTATCTGTGTAACTAAAGTCTTGGTATCCATTCTACCCTCCTGCCGTGACTCTTTTTTTGTTCTTGTTATGTTCTTATAATCTGATTCGGCGTAAGAGTCAATCGCCCTTGCCATGAAAGCAAATCATGTTACCTTGTTCATCAAATAATTGGGGTCATAAGGAGAGAGAGAAATGAAGGGTTTATCATCACTTTTAGCGCTCGCGCTACTCAGCGCACCAAGTGGTGCAAGCGGTGCGGAAGACGTGACGCGCTTCCATCAGATGGTCAAAGAAGTATCCGCAGATCGTATCCAAGCTGATATTCGAAAATTAGCAGGCTTTGGCACCCGCCATACGCTATCGGACACGCACTCTGACACCCGAGGAATTGGGGCTGCTCGGCGTTGGATTGAAGCCGAATTTAAAGCCATGAATGCCACGTGCAAAAATAAGCTCGAAGTCTATACAGTTTCTGAAGTGTTCCACACGCCCCTCGATAAGAATCCTCGTGGCCGTATTCCAGAACCGACTGAGGTGGTGAATGTTCTCGCCGTTCAAAAAGGAACTCTTGACCCATCGCGGGTTGTCATGATGTCAGGGGATATTGATAGCCGGATCTCTGATGCGCTTAATGGAACCGATGACAGTCCCGGCGCCAACGATAATGCCTCAGGCATGGCTGGCACCATGGAAGCTGCCCGTGTCCTCTGTCATCACGATTTTGCTGGAACGATTGTTTATGCTGGCCTTAGCGGAGAAGAACAAGGTTTGTTTGGTGGGAAGTCCGTCGCGCGTCATGCCAAAGAAAAGGGCTGGCGCTTCATGGGAGTTATTAATAATGACATGATTGGCAACAGTGAAGGCATCAACGGTGTAAAAAATAACACCACAGCCCGTGTCTTTTCTGAAGGCACCCGAGCCATGGAAACGAGCCAAGAAGCCAGAAGCCGACGGTTTTTGGGCGGCGAGGTCGATAGTCCTTCAAGGAACATCGCACGACTCGTCGACCGACTCGCTGATGACTATATACCGAATCTAGATGTCATGATGATTTATCGCTTGGATCGCTTTGGTCGCGGCGGCCATCACCGCCCCTTTAACGCAGAGGGCCTACCCGGTGTAAGAATCATGGAAACCAATGAACATTATGACCGTCAGCACCAAGATCTAAGAAATGAAGATGGCCGTCATTATGGAGATACGGTTGAGTATGTTGACTGGGAGTATGCTGCCAAGCTCACCAGTCTGAATGTGGTCACTCTAGCGTCAATGGCCGGAGCACCACCCTTTCCTGCGGATGTTGTGTTGGAAGGCGCTGTTCGACCCTCGACTACTCTCTCGTGGACCCTCAGAAGTGATCAACTGGAATCCGTTAAGGCGGATAATTTAAAAGGCTTCCGCATTTACTGGCGATACACGACAGATGCGCAGTGGCGCTTCAGTCGATTTGTCCCAGCTGATACGCGCAGTTTTACTTTAGAAAATATAGTGATCGATAATTATTTCTTTGGTGTAGCCAGTGTTGCAAAGGATGGGTCTGAGAGCCCTGTGGTTTTTCCTTATGTGATGGGTGCCTTTGAAAAGCCGCTCAAAAAAGACAGCTCTCAGTAGAGATCATTTCATATATACCACAATAAGACGGGATAATTGTTCTCGTCTTATATTCTTTAAATACATAGACTTACATTAAATACTAATAAATTAGTTGACAGAGTTTTTCGCATGAGTATCATTAAATCCTAAAGAATTAGTTTTAATGAGGATACCATGGCCCGCAAAAAATCTGATCACCTAACTGACGGCGAACAAGCCATCATGCAAATCTTATGGCAACGAGAAAATTGCTCTGTGAAAGAAATTACAGAGATTTTATCTCGGGACAAGGACGTGGCTTACACAACTGTTCAAACCATGTGCAAAATTCTTGCAGAGAAAGGCTATGCTACATACCACAAAGAAGGACGAGCATTCCTATACTCAGCACAAATTACTCAGAAAGAAGCCCAACGCGGTGCTTTCACGAGTTTGCTTCATCGCTTCTTTGGGAGCTCACCTGAGCTCCTTGCTCAGCATCTCATGGAAGAAACAGATCTGGAAATCAAGGACATTGAAGCCTTGCAAAAGAAAATCGATCAAGCGGACGAGTAAGAGATCTCATGTTATTTGAACTTTCCATACTGACCACCTTCATCCTCTACCATCTGGCCATTGGGCTGTTGTTATTGGGAGGACTGACCCTTCTCTTTCGATTCTTCTCTGTAACCGCTGAACTGAAGAGTTGGGTGTGGGTAACAGCTTTTCTCTTAGCTACTCTATTGCCTTTCTCTGTCTTCATAAACGAGTCCGCTCTATCCGCAGAGATCAAGCGTCAGCAAGGGGAAGCCTCACAGATGAAGGCCCTTCTAAGGGATCAATCTAGTGAGAGAACCTCTGAGATCACAAGAGACGCCGCTTTAACACCCAAGCAAGCCTCAGCAGCCGTTCAACCGCCTAAAGAATGGACAATTTCAGGCCTTACAGTATTATTTTTAACGCCCCTTTTACTTATCTTTCTTGGGATATGGGGCATGGGCACTCTTTGGCGAACTCTTTCTGTCCTCAGGACCTTTTTCAGAACTCAACACCTGATCAGGCAAGCAAGCCCGGTGCAAACTGCACGCAGCCTGGATCTTGCTTCCGGCACCATGCCTGACAATATGGCTCCTCTTATGTCTGCCCCAAGCATCCATTCACCGATGGCTGTTGGTTTATTGGCGCCCACAATTTTACTCCCTGATCATTTCTTGCATCAGCTTAAACCAGAGCAACTTCAATCCATTTTATTGCACGAGCAAGCACATATAGACCGATGCGACTTATGGGTTAATTTGGGTCAGGAAACATTAGCCATTCTATTTTGGTGGAGCCCTATTATGCGGATCCTCAATCAACAAATTCATATCACGCGAGAGTTGGCGTGCGATATGAGAGCTGTGAAGCATCTTGCGAACAGCAAATCTTATGCTCAGTCCCTTGTGGATTGTGCCCATCTCATGCTGCGGGAACGCAGAAATATCCTAGCAATGGGATTATTTAGTAAAAAGAAAGAACTTCACTACAGAATAAACGAGGTACTCACTATGAAAACAATAAAAGCCCCTCGGGCTATCATGACAGCTTTAACTTGCGTAACCCTTTCCGCTCTGACTTATGGATCGGTGAATGCTTACGCACCTAATGTAAACTTAACGCTCTTAGAACAAGAAGCCAATCACTACTCTAAACTTTCTCGTGCAGAAGGCGAGTATTTGATGGAACTGATTAAAGACCGCAATTACAAAAAAATTGACATGCTTATTCAAGGCGGACTCAATATTAACACTCCTTTGCAAGGCGATGGCACCGCCCTTATCATTGCGGTTAAGACGGGTGATATTGATATGGTGAAACATTTAATCTCACTTGGTGCTAATGTTAATCAGTCCGCTCAAGGGGACGGCAATCCTTTAATCATGGCTGCTCGCGATAATCACATGGAAATCGCCAAGCTTCTTATCTCTGAAGGCGCAGATGTGAACGGGTTTGTTTCCAGTGATGAAACACCTCTGATTCAGGCCTCATGGAATGGAAATTTCAACATGGTGAAATATCTTGTGGAAAAAGGGGCAGACGTGAATTTTGGCGTCACAGTCAATGATTACCGCGGTAAAAAAGAATACCGCAGCCCCCTAAGTATGGCTAAGTCTAAGAAAATAAAAAGATTTTTAACCAACCGTGGCGCAAAAAAATAACCTTGCCCATTTGAGAAATCTTCGATGATTTTTTGCAGTTAATATAGTGGTAGAGAGGGAATTCCCTCTCTACCTTGTATTCTCCAAAAGGACTGGTTATGGTGCCCCCTCTTTAATATATTTATCTAGGTTGGGGTTTAAAATGATTAGACTATTGAGCACACTTTTTATTGCAGTCATCCTTGCAAACAGCAGTGTCCTTGCACAAGTTGAACAAACAAAAGGCACATTTAAAGATAAATTCCGACAGCTTGATGAAATCTTGCCAACCCCAAATGTCTATAGAAATGCAGCCGGCGAGCCTGGTCATAAATATTGGCAACAAAAAGTAGATTATAAAATCAAGGCGACACTTCTTGAAGACAAACGCCGTTTAGAAGCCATAGAAGAAATAACTTATACCAATAATTCCCCAGATACTCTGCGCTATCTTTGGCTGCAGCTTGACCAAAACCGATTCAAAAAAGACAGCATGGCTGAAAAATCAACAGCCTTTGCAGGAATTGGTCGGCGCGGACCAGGAACCAAACTTGGTAATCGTACAAAGGCCCACGGCCTCTCGATGGAAGAAATAAGACGCCAGCAATATATGGATGACAACAGGTTTGGCTATGACGTTTTGAATGTAACCGATGCTAAGGGTAACCCACTCAATGTTGCCCTTGTGGGCACAAATCTGAGAGTAGACCTCAAGAGCCCTCTCAAACCTGGCAAAAAAGTAAAATTCAACGTCGAATTTGCTTTTAATATTGTTGATGAAAACATCATATATGCACGGGGTGGTTACGAACACTTCCCAAATGACAAGAGAGAAGGGGGCAATGACATCTTCCTTTTCGCTCAGTGGTTCCCAAGACTGCATGCCTATACAGATTATGAAGCATGGACCAACAAAGAATTTTTAGGCCGCGGCGAATTCACCCTTGAATTTGGTGATTATGAGTTAGAGATGACTGTCCCTGCGGATCATATTGTTTCGTCGACAGGTACCCTGCAAAACCCTAAAGACGTTCTAACGAAAGAACAGATGAAACGCCTAAAAGAAGCTGAAACAGCAGACAAACCACATTTTATTGTGACCGCGGCAGAAGCTCTTGAGAATGAGGCGGCGGGAACCGATGCAGTAAAAACCTGGAAGTTTGATGCTGATAATGTACGCGATTTTGCCTGGGCTACTTCTCGAAAATTCATGTGGGACGCTCAAGGCTATCAACAAGATGGTGCAGACCAAGAATTAGTGATGGCCATGTCTTTCTACCCAAAAGAAGGGGGCGATCTCTGGAAGAAATATTCGACAGCCTCCATCATTCATACCATGGAAGTCTACGGCCATTTCACCTTTGATTATCCTTATCCTACCTCTCAGAGTGTCAACGGCCCTGTTGGCGGTATGGAATATCCGATGATCACGTTTAATGGTCCTCGCACCAAACTGCATAAGGACGGCACACGGACCTATAGCGAAGGTATGAAAAAATATCTTATTGGCGTTGTGATCCACGAAGTTGGCCACAATTATTTTCCAATGATCGTTAATTCCGATGAACGCCAATGGACATGGATGGATGAAGGCCTGAATAGTTTCCTTGATGCGGTGGCAGGCCGTGAGTGGGATACCTCTGTCAGTTGGGGCGCTGAACCAAAAGATATTGTGGCTTATATGAAGTCGGACAAGCAAGTCCCTATTATGACCCAAGCTGATAGCTTGTGGCGTCCCGGACCCAATGCCTATGCAAAACCAGCTGTTGCGCTCAATATCTTACGTGAGACAATCTTAGGCAGAGAACTGTTTGATTTTGCTTTTAAAGAATATTCACGCCGCTGGAAATTTAAACGTCCAACGCCGTCTGACTTCTTTAGAACAATGGAAGAAGCATCCGGCGTAGATCTTGACTGGTTCTGGCGGGGATGGTTTTACACAACCGATCATGTAGATATCTCGCTTGATGCTGTCTATAAACTGCGCGTTGATACCAAAAATCCCTTGGTCGAGAAGCCGGTCAAAGAGACTGAGCGTTTAGAAAAGCATACCAAGTCAATCTTTTTAAAACAGAATGCCAAAGACGGTAAAAAAACATGGATGGAAAAGAATGAAGATATTCGTGATTTTTATGATGAAGTTAAAGTGAATGACATTCTAGAAGCTGATCATAAAGCGCTGGGCAAATATCTAAAAGGTCTTGAAAAGGATAAAGATTACGCTTGGCAGCGCACCGTCTTTGAGCGCGCGATAAAGGACAATAAATCCTATTATATTCTTGAGTTAAATAATAAAGGCGGACTTGTTATGCCTGTTATTCTTGGCCTTGAATTTACAGATGGCAGCCGCAGTAAAGACTACATCCCTGCGGAAATTTGGCGCCGTACTCCTGACCAAGTCCACAAGCTTCTTGTTTTTCCTAAAGGAAAAGAACTTAAGCAGGTGGTTTTAGACCCTGATTGGGAGACATCGGATACAGATTTGGACAATAACTATTATCCGCGTCAGATCATACCAAGTCGGGTTGAGATCTACAAAGGCAAAGGCTACAAACCAAGCCGCATGAAAAAATGGCTTGATGCTGAAAAGAAGAAAGCGGATGACGCAAAAAAAGCGCCAACTAAAACGGATAAAGTGAGTGACAAAGTCGACAAAGTGACAGAAAAATAATGAAGTCTGCTCTCTTAAAACTCGGCATTATTCTTGTGATGGGGGGACTCCTCTGGTTCCCTGTCACTGCTCATCAGCAAAAAGAAGGCCTCACAGTCATAAAGTATAATGAGCGCTCTCAAGCCTATGAGATTATGCATCGCTTTTATGTGCACGATGCAGAACATGCTGCTGGACGCATTGAGGGGCCACGGGCAGATCTTATCGCCTCAAAAAAAACTCAGCAAATCTTTGCAGACTATGTGAGAGCGAATTTTCAGATTAAAATAAACGGAAAAGCTCTCCCTATAAAATCTGTTGGATATGAAATTGATGGGGCTTATTTTTGGGTCTACGAGGAATTTTCCTCCCCCCCTCTTACTCAAACTGCAAGTATCACAAATAAAATCTTGATGAATATCTGGGCAGACCAGCAAAATTTAGTCAATGTTGAAAGCAACAATGCTGTCTCTAGTTTAATTTTTAAAAGTAATATGACTGTTCAATCTATAAATCTAAGTTAAAGAACCCCATGCTGACTCGCGCAAAAGCTTTGAAATTCATCTCTTCCTTATTTCTCTGTACGATAGGGCTTATCTCAGCTTTCAGTTCAAACACTAAAGCAGAGGATCCTCTGGTCTTTGGTCTAACTTATGCGAGCAGTGCTCAGTCTAAATCCTTTGCTCGTGATATTATTTCTCAATTTTGTGCAGACATAAAACAAGAGTGTAAAGACCGCGAAATGTCAGTGGCTCGAATCCTAAAAACATTTCGTAATCGCGGTACAGATATCGTTCTTTTTTATGATCATACCGTGAATAAAAAGGACTTCCGGTCAGCCAATCCTATCGTCACAATCGATGTTTGGGCTATTGTCCCAAAAGACCATCCTACGCTCAAATCTGAGGCAACCATCTTCGATCATAAACTTGGCTTTATGAGATCACTTGGCCTTGAGAAGATATTGAATTTTGAGGGGGACAAAATATTCTCTGATAGTTTAAATCAAGCTCTCAACCAATTAGAGAGAGGACGAATGGATGCATTTGTTCAATATGGGTCTGAAATTCAACTGCAGACTTCTATAGAAAAACTTTCTCAGAAGGGGTACACTATCCTGACCCTCATAGAAGACCTTCCTCTATTTGCAGTTATGGATCAGGGCAACAGCAAGGGACATTTGCTCAAAGCTTTCAGTGACTGGATGGATAACAAGCATCACGCTGGGATTCTTTACGATATATACCAAAAACATGGTTTAAGCTTTGTTTATCCTTATGGCAAAAACTGGAAAAAATGGATGAAATCCGAAGAATAGTTTCTAACGCTCAGTGCACTTTTGGCGATTATGGTTATTTTCATCAAATTTTAACTAAACATTGTTAAAAACGTGAAATAGTTTCATTATACCGCCAGATATGGGGCTATAAATGAGTAATAAAATGAACATTTTTTATACGATTCTCTTAGTTACTTTCACATTAGGAGTGACACCAATTTCTTATGCAAAAGAATTTAAAACATATGATTTAACCTTTGGAGCACCAAACCGACTGAACCAAAAAACATTGTCTATCACACAAAAACTCATCACAGGCTTTTGCACAGAAAGTAAGCTTTCTTGTCAGTTTCTAACCATCCCTTCTCGACGGCTGATGCGAGCCTTTGAACAAGGCAAAATCGACATCGTCATGTATCAAGACCATGTACAAGGTCCCGGTAGACTTATTACCGACCATCCCTTTGCTGCCACAACGTTACTCGCCATTGTTCTCACGGAAAATTATCCAGATAAAGTATTTGACCATAAACGAAAGGGTCTAACTCTGGCTTGGCACCGAGGAGATGGATTAGGATCCACCATAGGCTTCTCAGGCAATCATGTGGAACTGGACACGCTGGAGCAAGGTCTTCGTCTTTTAAAAGCGAGGCCAATTGATGCTATTCTTGATTGGAATAGCGAGCTCTTTGCCCTAATGAGTTACGATAAATTGAGAGAGCAGGGCCTTTCCGCAATCCCAATTTTGGAGGATGTTCCCTTATTTCCTGTCATGAAAGCCACCAACGACAAAACCCTCTTCTTACAACAATTAAATGACTGGTATCTTGATCAACACGCTAAAGGCCTCTTGAAAAAATTATATGAAGAGATCGGATATCAAGACGTTTATCCCTTTGGTAAAAATTGGCAAAAATGGATAAAATAGGACTACTTTCAGCGAATTTTCCTTGAGGGAGGCCTATACTCAGCTATTATATAAATTGCAGTAATTCAGAACTATAGGCATGCATGCGCTCTCACTTTAAATTTTTTTCTATGATACTGATCATGGTCTCATGTTCAGCACTTGCAGAAGAAATTTCCCCTGACTTGGTCTTCGGATCCTCTGATCGTTTAAACCCAAAGACTCGCCAAGCTTCAAAAATCTTTATGACGAGTTTCTGCAAGGAATTCAATTACACTTGTCACTATGTCGTCATGCCTGTTCGCCGCCTTGAAAAGGCCTTTGATGATGGCCGTGTTGACGTCTATATGTATAAGCATAAAGATCCAACCCTTCCTTGGGATGCAACTAAGTTACCCTTCGCTAAGATTGATATTATTGCAATAGTCAGAAAAGAAAGTGACATTCAGTCCGTTAAGGATCTCACCAACGATCGTTACTTGGCTTGGCACCGTGGAGAAGATCTCAATCAAATTTTTGGCTTTACAGGACGCAGCCTTGAACTGGACAATCTTCCTCAAGGGCTTAAAATTTTAAAGAACAGGCCTCTGGACGCCCTTATAGAGTCAAACAGTGAGTTACTCAGTCTCATGAGTTATAAGCAGCTTAATGAACAAGGTCTAAGAACCATTCCCATTCTTAAAAACTTCGAACTGTTCCCAATCATGAAAAAGACAACGAAGAAAAAATCAATCCTACTTAAGCTCGACCAATGGCTGCTTGCAAAACATCAGGACGGAACCCTCAAACCTATCTTCATCAAGCTTGGTTTTGAGGATATCTATCCCTTCACCTCATAAGGCCAACGCTTACTTTTTCCCGTATAGACTTTCTAGACGCTCTTGATAAGCGTCACAGATCACATGCCTGCGAATTTTTAAAGTTGGTGTCATTTGTTCATTGTCGATTGAAAAAGCTTCTTTGGCGATGATGATCTTCCGGATTTTCTCAAGGTTTGACAAGCGTCCATTCACTCGCCTGACAGCAGCATCCAATGCCTTCTTAAGATCTGGATCATCCATAAGGTCGGCCAATTTACGGCTTTCTTTTTTATTTGCTTTTGCCCATTCCACAAGCCACTCCTGATCAGGCACAACCAAGCCGACCAAATGAGGCTTACGATCACCGTAAACCATCGCTTGAGCGATTTCGTTTTCTAAGGCAATTAATCCTTCTATTCTTTGAGGAGAGATGTTATCGCCCTTATCATTGATCAGGATATCTTTCTTGCGATCAGTGATGGAGAGAAATCCTTCATTATCTAAGATGCCAATATCCCCCGTATGAAGCCAGCCCTCCTTAAGAGCTTCTTTTGTAGCAAGGTCATTGCCCCAATAGCCCTTCATAACTAATTCACCCCGGATAAGGATCTCGCCGTCCGCAGCAATTTTAACTTCTGTATTTTTCATAATCTTACCCACCGTACTCATTCGGGGATCAGAAGGTGGATTAACAGAGACCACAGGGCCAGATTCTGTCTGCCCATACCCTTGCAACAACGGCAAACCAAGGCCTGCAAAGAAAAAACCAACATCCGGGGACAAAGGCGCCCCTCCGGAAACAAGTGCTTTGATCCGTCCCCCAAATTTTTTCTGTACCTTTTTCCGAACCAATATATCCAAAAGAGAGTCTTGGAGTTTTTCAAAGAAGGAGAGAGACTCTTCTCCAATAGACTTTTTCATGCCGAGCGCGACGGTTCGATCAAATAGCTTTGAAGAAAGCCCGCCTTTCTTTTGCATCTGACGCATGAGTCTAAGACGCAGCATTTCAAAGAGTCGTGGTACAACAACCATGATCGTCGGACTTGCTTCTTCCATATTGGCCGCCAATTTATCTAAACTTTCTGCGTACCAAATGTCAGCCCCAATTGAGAGCGGTAGATACATGCCCGCAGAATGTTCATAGGCATGAGACAGAGGTAAAAAAGATAAAAAAGAATTATTCTTTAACCCCAGTTCTTTAATAACCTCAGCCGCCCCTTCACAATTATGAAGGATAGCACCATGATGGATCATAACTCCTTTTGGAGCACCCCCAGTACCAGATGTATAAATCAAACAAGCAATGTCATCACGTTTCACAGGGTCTGACCATGCTTTCACCATTGCTACATTTCCGTCCTGAGCAGCAAGCTGTTGTGTCCAGTCATAGACTGTCACATCAAGTTGTTGCGATAAATCAGGATCTTCCATACAAATTGTATGCATTAAATCCTCTGATTCATGCGCAGCCTTTAGAAAGGTCATAGACAAAGCTTTGGTCGAAACAATGGCGGCCTTAGCCCCGCTATTTTCTAGAATATGTAAATAATCACGAGGCGTATAAGTTGTATAGGTGGGAACGCTAATCGCACCTGCGGCCATTATGGCTAAGTCAGCAATCGCCCATTCAGGCCTATTTTCCGAGACCAGAACAACCCGATCTCCCTTTTCAATACCCATTTGCTTCAATGCTTGTGCTAATTGAGCAACTTGTTTAGCCACTTCCTGCCAAGAGAGAGACACCCAAGCCCCGTCTTTTTTTGCATGCAGCATTGGTTTCAAAGCATTGGCTTCTACTTGATCGAAAAACATGGATACTAGATTGGGCCAGTTGTTGATCGGCATAAGACCTCCCACTTTTTGTCTATCTTTACGTCACGCCATAGTCTCTGATTTAGGTAGTCAGGTCAAGAAGGCAAGAGCGAAACCAATTTTCAATAAGATTTAATTCTCTATTGACGCAAGACTCTTCCAATATTAAGACCCCGATGCAAGGAGTCGTGCTGCGTGTCGAAAAGACTTGCAGTGATAAGAATAAAGTGTCAGAATCTAAAATGCAGTCAAATAGGGACTGCTTTGTCAATAGGTTACGGTAAATGACCACAGACAGTACAAGCAATAACGTGTCTCAAGATTTTGAGATCGATCCCCTCTGGCAAGAGATTTCGGACGGGAAAGACAACTTTTTTGTCACGGAAATCACGCAAGATTTGACACATTATGCTGCAGGTCAATCGCTCCTTTCTTCTGCAGCATATTTCTGGGCAACCATCCAGGATGATGAAGGCCATGGACCTTTCATTCCTGCTTTTTCGAAATTAACACCAGAAGCACTCAGTCCCTTCAAAGCCAATTCGATTCTCTTAATGAATACTGAATCTGGTTGGATTATAAGATTTGTTGGCGAAAATTTATCCCGTACTCTTGGTGGGCAATTTAATCCTGGGGTTAACATAAAAGAATTAGACAATCATAATTCCCTTGAGATGCTCGATCGTACACTCTCGGAGATGTTAGATAAGCCTGCCCTCTATGCTGCAAAAACAGTGATTGGTGACATCAATATACATGCCCTCGTGATGCCATTGACGAAGGCAGAGAACAGGGTTGATTTTGCCCTCTGCATTTTAGACCAAGTCACACTCGATCAAGATGAGGGGGCCGTGCCTTCCACTGAAGTCATCAATGAATTAGGCGGTCTTTTGGCCACATGCCAAGATAATGCTGCAGTAGTTGCCGCGATCCCTGGCAACGCTCATGACCATCTCTACCAAGCCTTAGCCACGACCCTTGGCTTTTATGAAACGAGCTTGAATACACCAAATGCTCTCGCAGTACTTTTGGCCGAGCATGAGTTAAAAAGCCAAGAACGGGCCCCTTTTACACCAATTTTAAAATTGGTTTTTGGCAAGCAGTACGATAAAACCCGGTTAACTGAATATGCAGCAGCCCTTTCTTATGCCTGGCGGCAAGGACAGCATGCAGATAGCTTTGTCGAGTTCATCAAATCAGAATCTGGTGGTATCAAAGGATGTGTGAAGAAAGAGCGCTTTGAAAGACGAAAACAACGGGGCGCCTTTAATGCCAGCAGTTTAGACTCTGCCCATGAAGCACTTCACAAACTTCCCGATATGCCCTTAGACAAATTACCCACTGACAAGGCCTTTTCCTTGGCAGTTGTAAGAAGGAACCAAGATGGCAGTTCAAGCATTATCGCACCTTATGCAGCAACTGAAACAGTTTTGGAAACAGCAATAAAGAGAACAGCCCGTCTGATGAAAGACGGGACATTGAAACCAAGGTCCCAACCAAACCCTGATAAAATATCAGCACAGTCGCAAGAAGTTGATGAATAAAAGTATCAACTAACTGCGGGAGAAAAACAGTGATTACCAAAAAAGATTTTAACGCGATCATTAAGTCCATCAAAACCGTGGCAAATAAAGATCTGAAGAAAAATGAAGCGGAAGCCATTCATCCCTTCATCGATGCTTTTTATCCGCCCACCTCACCTGACGATCTCATGAGACGGTCAGCAACCGAGCTTTATGCAATCGCCAAGGACTGCTTTGACGCGGCTCAGAAAAGGGTCAAAGGAGAATCGATCGTTAAAGTCTACAATCCTCCTAAAGACAATAATCACGGTCACAATCATTCTATTGTAATCATCGTCAACGACGATATGCCTTTCTTGGTCGATTCCATTTCAGGAGGCCTTACGGTTACAAACCGCACTCACATGCACATGATGCATCATCCGATTATGGATGTTCCCCGCAGTGATAAAGGGGCTGTCATCGGGGACTCTAGTACGTCGCTCGTCGGGAAAAGGCCGTCAGAAGGCTCGCTCCGTGAAAGTGTGATGTATATTGAAATTGATGCGCTCTCAGGGAAAGCCTCCTTGGATAGTCTTCAGGCTTTTGTTGCGTCTATTTTGAAAGATGTTCGCTCAGCCGTAAAAGACTGGCGGCCAATGACAGCCAAAATTGATGAAACTGTCGCGGCATTAACTGTCAATCCGCCTGGAGGGGATATGGATGCGGCGGAAGAAACCATCGAGTTCTTACGCTGGTTGGGCGCAGATCACTTTACCTTCCTCGGATTTAGACAATATCGTTTTGATGGGGATCCGCTCACTGCTGATTTTAATGCCGTTGAAAAAACTGGCTTAGGTATCCTAAGAGATGAAACACGCTATGTTCTGCGCGGCCAAGATGGGCTCACGGCCATGTCACCAGAAATTCGGCACTTCTTCACAAGTAAAGACCCATTGATCATTACCAAGGCGAATGTCAAGGCAACCGTTCATAGGCCCACTCACCTTGACTATGTCGGTGTAAAATTGTTTGACGAGAGTGGGAATGTTGTTGGAGAAAATCGATTCATTGGCCTCTTTACAAGCCTATCCTATGGCCGCAGTGTCAAAGATGTTCCCATCTTAAGACAAAAAGTTGATCATATTCAAGAAACAGCTCGTTTTGACAAAAGTTCGCATGCAGGTAAAGCGCTCCTTCATATTATGGAAAGCTATCCTCGGGATGAATTTTTCCAAATTAGCAATGAACATCTCTATGAAAATTGCCTAGGCATTCTTCAGTTAACAGAACGTCCACGGACCCAGGCCTTTATTCGACGCGATAAATTTGAACGGTTTGTCTCTGCGATTGTCTATGTCCCTCGTGATAACTATCATTCAGGGCTCAGAGAAAAAATAGCTCAAATTCTCTGCGAAGCTTTCAACGGGGAAGTCTCAGTTTACTATGCTAATTTATCATCAGCTGCACTGGCACGCTGGCACTTCATTATCAGAACCAAACCTGGTGAAGTTCTTAATCCAGATGAAAAAGCCATTGATGATGCCATCAGTGATGCAGCACGCGGTTGGCAAGATCGTCTGAAATTGAGCCTTGTAGAAAAAGCAGGCGAAGAATTAGGAACAATCCTATACCGCGAATATAAAGATCGCTTTTCAATGGGATATCGCGAAAATTTCGATCCTGCCCAAGCTGCTTTCGATGTGTTGAAGCTCAATGAATTGACAGATGAGGATCGTATCCGTTTTGATTTTTATCGTCATCGCGCAGATGGCGATGACCATTTCCGATTAAAAATTCATCATAAAAATCGCATGGTGCCGTTGAGCGACTGTCTTCCGCTCCTTGAAAATCTTGGTTTCCATGTCATTGGGGAACACAGTTATACAATGCAAGACGGCTCCCCTGCATGCATTCATGACTTCACCCTTTATAAACCTGGTGGCATTGATATTGCTATCGAAGACACCAAGCCTATCATCGAAGACCTTTTGCTAAACACATGGCAAGGGCGTGCTGAAAACGATGCCTTTAACACCCTTGTCATGACTTCTGGCATGACATGGTCTGAAATCCTTGTTCTCCGGGCTTATGGTAAATATCTTCGCCAATTAGGTCTTGGATATACACCTGAATATATCTCACAGTGTATGGTTGAGCACTCAAAACTCTCAGCGACTTTAGTTTCTCTATTCCGGACTCTGTTCGACCCACAAACGAAGGGCAATCGTGAAAAACAAGCAAAAACCATTGCCAATGGCCTCATGTCAGAACTTGAAAAAGTCAGCAGTTTAGATCAAGACCGTATTTTGAGAGCCTATCTTTCTGTGATGTCCGCAACCCAGCGAACCAACTTCTTCCAGCCTGGTGTTCTAGAAGGCGTGGACGAAAGGGCGTTGGCATTCAAATTAAAAACCCGTGAGATTGAGGAAGCCCCTCTGCCGAGACCTTATGCGGAGATATGGGTTTATAGCCCGCGTGTTGAAGGGGTTCATTTGCGCGGTGGTCCTGTTGCTCGTGGCGGCCTCAGATGGTCTGATCGCCGAGAAGACTTCAGAACTGAAATTCTTGGACTGGTAAAGGCCCAGCAAGTGAAAAATACGGTGATTGTGCCTCAAGGTGCTAAAGGCGGATTTTTTGCCAAGCAACTTCCTGCACCCTCGGACAGGGAAGCCTTTATGAACGAGGGGGTTGCAGCATATCGTATGTTTATAACCAGCTTGATTTCCCTGACCGATAATCTGATTAAAGGGGATCTCGTCCCACCGTCAAATACGTGGCGCCGTGACAGTGATGACCCATACTTGGTTGTGGCTGCGGATAAGGGCACAGCTACTTTTTCTGATATTGCCAATGGGATTAGCGAAGCTCACAATTTCTGGCTAGGGGACGCCTTTGCTTCAGGCGGATCTAATGGCTATGACCATAAAGGGATGGGGATCACAGCCAAAGGGGCCTGGATTAGTGTGCAACGCCACTTCAGAGAGTTGGGAGTGAACACACAAACCGATCCTATTGCCACCATTGGTGTTGGCGATATGGCGGGGGACGTCTTTGGAAATGGCATGCTTCTTTCCAAAACAATCGCACTCAAAGCTGCCTTCAACCATCTTCATATTTTTGTAGATCCTAACCCTAAAAACCTCGAAAAAACGTGGGATGAAAGAAAACGTCTCTTTGAAATGCCTCGTTCAAGTTGGGAAGATTACAACAAAAAGCTCATTTCTAAGGGGGGAGGAATTTTCTCTCGCTCGGAAAAGTCAATTCCACTTTCTGCAGAGATGAAAGAATGGCTCGGTGTCAAAGACGATACGATGGCACCCAATCAATTAATCCACACCATCCTCAAAGCCGAAGCAGATCTACTCTGGTTTGGTGGGATTGGAACTTACATCCGTGCCAGTGATGAAACAGATGCTGAAGTCGGTGATCGTGCTAATAATGCTATTCGGATTGTTCCTGATCAGTTGAAGATTAAAGTAATTGGCGAAGGTGGTAATCTAGGGATGACCCACAAGGCTCGTATCGAATTGTCTAAGCTGGGCGGACGACTAAATGCAGACTTTATTGATAACTCTGCTGGAGTGGATTGTTCCGATAAAGAAGTGAATATTAAAATTCTTCTGGCCGATGTTCTAGAGAATGGAAAAATGAATCGGGATGAGAGAGACACGCTTCTTGTTGAAATGACTGACGAAGTCTCTGATATTGTTCTCACAGATAACTATCTACAAACGCAGGCCATTTCGGTCACAGAAGCCTATGCGACTGAACAGCGGGACAGTCATGCAGGCTTAATGCGCATGTTGGAACGCGAAGGCCTCTTAAATCGTGAGATTGAAAATTTACCGAGTGATGACAAGCTTGCGGAAATGGAAGCTCAGGATAAAGGCTTAACCCGTCCTGAGATTTCCACACTGATGTCTTATGCAAAAATGTCTCTCTATGATGTACTTTTAGAAGGAACAATTGTTGATGGAGCTGTCCTTAGAGATGAGTTGGAATGGTCCTTCCCGAAAGTATTAAGGGAAAAATTCCCAGACGAAATCAGCCGTCACAGACTAAAGCGTGAATTGGTTGCGACGGTTCTTTGTAACGAAGTTGTAAACTGGGCAGGCCTAACTTTTGTCTATGATATTAAAGAAGAAACAGGTCTGGCTGTAGAAGATATCGTCGCTGCCTTTGTTATTGTCCGTGAAATATATGAACTCAAGACAAATTGGCAACAAATTAATGATCTGGACTATAAAATCGACTCAGGTCTGCAATATGAAATGCACAATGAAGTTTCATTGTTTATTCGCCATCAAGTCCTATGGCTCTTGAGAAATCTTGCACAGCCATTTGACATTCAGGATCTTATTCGCCGCTTTGCAACTCCTGTGCATAACCTCTTTTCTGAAGCTGATAATCTACTCACACCAGAATCTAAAAAACTGGCCGCTGAGAAAATATCACACTTCAAGAAACAAGGTGTTACCGACGAATTAGCTCGTGTGATGGCAGGCATGGATAGCTTCCGTCAAGTGCCCGATATCAATGCTGTGGCTGAAGCAACACGTCGCGACGTAAAGGAAGTGGCTGTTCTCTACTTCTCTCTCGGCGAGGCTGCTGGCTTTAACTGGCTAAGAAATGCCTCTTATGCTGTACAGACTGAAGATCGTTGGGACGTCCTTTCCCTCCGCTCAGTTCGAGAGGATCTGGCTGATCAGCAACGGGAATTAACGCGCAAGGTCTTGGAAAGTTCAGGTCAGAATAAACCTGAAGAAGCGCTCTCAGCATGGCTAGACGCTCAGAAGACTAAGATCATTCGAACAGAACGACTGGTTGCGGATTTGAAAGCCTCTGGAGCAATGGGACTCTCAAAATTGAGTTTTGCTGTGAGGCACTTACGTTCCATTCTAAAATAGAAAAAAGCCCGCTTAACAGCGGGCTTTTTTTATGTGCTTAAAACAGAATATATACTCTCTGTTAGTTGGGTTAAATCATCCGGCGTAATCGTATAGGCTGGGGTGAGGTAAACAATATCCCTGAACGGCCTAACCCAAACCCCAGCATCTATAAATTTCGGCTTTAATTCCTGAACATCAAAGCCTTCATGCGTCTGCACGACCCCAATAGCCCCAAGTGTTCGCACATCTTTCACGCACGCAACCTCGCGGCATTTTTCAAGTTCATAACCAAGCTGCATATTGATTTGTGCAACAGCTGACAGGCAATCATTTTCTTGAAATAAATCTAGAGAAGCATTGGCAGCTGCACAGCCTAACGCATGCCCCATATAGGTAGGACCATGCATCAAAGCTTTCATCGGATCATCACTATAAAAACTCTCAAAAATCTCCTCTCGGGCAACAGCGATTGAAAGCGGCACAAATCCCCCTGTCAGCGCTTTAGATAGCGTAACGACATCAGGGATAATCCCTGCTTGATCAATGGCAAACATTGTGCCTGTGCGCCCAAAACCTGTGAAAATTTCATCCACAATCATCAAGACACCAGCCTGATCACAAGCTTTGCGTATCCATTGCAAGGTTTCAGGCTCATGGAAGACCATGCCCCCTGCTCCCTGCACCAAAGGCTCAGTGATTACACCCGCAATTTGATTGCTGTTTTTAAGCAACCATTCAGCGAACTGATTGGCCTCTTCCGCTGTGCGAGGCAGCTCTTGTAAATAATTATCGACCAACGCATCTCCAAAGAGACTATGCATACCTTCATCAGGGTCGCATATCCCCATCGTGCCAAGCGTATCACCATGATATCCATCACGGAAATGTACAAATTTGCTGCGGCCTTTGACACCTCTGTTGAGATAATACTGCAAGCACATCTTCATGCCGACTTCAACAGAAACAGAACCGCTTTCTGCTACAAAGCATTTATTTAGGCTTCCAGGCAACATGGCAGCGATTCGACTTGTGAGCTTTTTAATTGGATTATGAACTAAACCCCCAAGCATCACATGAGGCATTTGTTCCAGCTGTTCTTGCACTTTTTCCACAATGTAAGGGTGATTATACCCGTGCGCAGCTGTCCACCAACTTGCAATGCCATCAATAAGAGTTCGGCCATCTTTAAGCTCGATGCGTGTATCAAGAGTTGATACAACCTCAATGGGCTCAGGGGCTGTCTTCATTTGTGTGTAAGGCAACCAGATCGAAGATGTGTCCGTCATTATTCTGCTGCCGTTTGGCGCTTACACCCCTGAGCCTCTTTTGGCGCTTGCGCATGCATGCCAAGTTTTTGCATCAAGGCAAGGTCTTTATTATTTTCTGGATTGGGAGTCGTCAGCAATTGATCGCCATAAAAGATAGAGCTTGCTCCCGCCATAAAGCAAAGAGCCTGACATTCTTCTGACATCTCTTGACGCCCTGCTGATAGCCTGACTTCAGCCTTTGGCATTAAGAGACGTGCAACAGCAATGGTGCGAACAAATTCAAATGGATCCATCTTTTTGACATGTTCCAGAGGGGTGCCAGGTACAGCCACAAGCATGTTGATTGGCACACTATCAGGGTGCACCGGCAAATTTGCCAATGTCTTCAGCATGCCCGCACGATCCCGGCGTTTCTCACCCATTCCGACAATTCCCCCAGAACAGACATTAATGCCATTCTCACGAACCAATTCAAGGGTGTCTAAACGTTCTTGGTAGCTTCGAGTAGTAATAATTTCGCCATAAAATTCTTCACTGGTATCAACATTGTGATTGTAATAATCAAGACCAGCGTCAGCTAGTTGCGCTGTTTGTGCCTGATTGAGCATGCCAAGGGTCATGCAGCTTTCGAGTCCAAGATCTTTCACGCCTTTTACCATAGCCAAAAGCGAGTCCATGTCTCTATCCTTTGGACTGGTCCACGCAGCGCCCATACAATAGCGCGTCGCACCACCTTCTTTTGCTTTCTTTGCTGCATCAAGAACCCGTTCGACTTCCATCAATTTTTCAGCTTTTAAGCCAGTCGTTTTCGCATGTTTTGAGGACTGAGAACAATAGCCACAATCTTCAGCACACCCGCCTGTTTTAATCGAGATTAACTGAGATAACTGTACTTCGTTTGGGTCATGATAGAGACGATGAGTATGTGCTGCTTCAAATACAAGCTCCATGAATGGTTTTTCAAAAAGAGCTTCAATCTCTTGAACTTTCCAGTCATGGCGTGTGTCTAAGGCATTGTCTGAAGAGGGATTTGTCAGTGCATTCATTGTTATACTCCATCGGATGGGACCACAGCATATTTTGCGATAAGTGGGCCTTCACCCTAATAAAGTCAAGCAAAAATCGAACCTTGACGCTTCTGAGGAAAGCGCCTACCAAAGCAACATGAAAAGCCTAGAGACATATACCAAAGCAAAACTAGATGCGATTGACGCTAAAGCCCAGAGACGGTTTCTATTCGACCATTCGCGAAGTGCTGATATGTCTGCGACGAGAGAGAGCTGGGGTCAGATCGTTAGTTTTACAGATAATGATTATCTTGGATTATCGACCGATCCTGCAGTAATAGACGCCGCTCAGAAAGCTATGGCTCAGTACGGCGCAGGTGCAGGTGCCTCGCGCCTTGTCACAGGAAATCATCCTCTACACCGGGATTTGGAAAAGAAAATTGCACAGATGAAAGGCACCGAAGATGCGGTGGTTTTCGGGTCTGGATATATGGCGAACACAGGTGTTATTCCGACATTCTTAGGGAAACAAGATGTTATATTTGCAGATGAATTAATCCATACATCTCTACATGCAGGTATCAAATTATCAGGCGCTACTGTTTATTTTTTCAATCATAACGACTGTGACCATCTGAAAGAATTGTTAAGACAATATCGACATCAATATCCCCATGCGATGATCGTGGTAGACGGTGTCTATTCTATGGACGGTGATATGGCACCGCTTAAAAAACAAGGCCAAATTGCCAAGGTTTTTGATTGCTGGCTATACAGTGATGATGCCCATGGATTTGGCGTTGTTGGCGGGGGTAAAGGGTCAACTGTGGCTCAAGAGGCCGAAGGACTGATTCCATTTCAGATGGGGACACTCTCAAAAGCAATTGGAAGCTATGGAGGCTATCTCGCGGCCAGTCACGCTGTGTGCGAATTATTACGATCTCGTAGCAGAAGTTTAATCTATACAACAGCTCTTCCACCAGCTGTCATTGCTGCGAGTATTCGTTCTCTTGAGATTATAGAAACCGACAAGGAGCGCATACAGCGCCCTGTGATTCTAGCCCAGCGATTCGCTGATGCCCTTAATCTGCCAAATCCTACGACACCAATTGTTCCGCTGATTATGGGGTCTGAAGAAGACACTCTTGCAGCTTCTAAATCTCTTGCTGATCAAGGTTATCTAGCTTGGGCTTTTCGACCACCCACCGTTGCACCAGGCACAAGTCGATTAAGGTTTTGCTTCTCTGCGACACACTCGGACGCCCAAGTTGATGGTCTCATTCAAGCTTGTTTATCCATAGGATTATTGGCATGAGTCACTATTTCATCACATCTACAGGTACGGAAATAGGGAAAACCCTTGTAACTGCTGGCCTAGCCCATCAATATGGCTATAAGGCCTTTAAGCCAATCATCAGCGGTGTGACCGCGAGCACCATGGAAGGCTCAGACACTCATATTCTTGCTGAAGCTCAGGGCCTGCCCTTAACTTTGGAAACTTGGAACACCCTGTCCCCTCTTCGATATAAAGCGCCACTTGCGCCCAGTATGGCAGCTGAGCTTGAGCACAAGCCCCTATGCTATGAGAAACTTCTTGATCTTTGCCAACACTGGCTGAATGAACACTCTTCTTGTTTAATAGAGGGTGTCGGCGGTTCCTTTGTCCCCTTGGTTGGTGATAAACTGGTTGCCGACTGGATAAAAGATCTAAACCTATCATGCTATCTGGTGGTGGGCAGTTATCTTGGGACGATCTCACACACACTTGCAACTATAGAAGCTCAAATCAGTCGCGGCATAAAGACAGAAAAAATCTTTATGTCGGAATCTGCAGGCGATCGTCAGCCCGATCTTCAGCGTACAGCTTTAGAAATTGAAAAACTTACCAACTGTTCTGTAACCGTCATTCCAAGAATTCGCTCTAACAATCCATGGAAAGAATTGCCCCCCCTGCAATAAACTCTGGGCAAGAATTAACACCTCATCCAACTGGAGCGAACTAAATCAGCGAAATCTGCAATATGGTCATCTGGTCTTCCCTGCAAAACCGGCATCCTTCAAGGCTTTTACAAATTGGCACGCGCTTTGCTTTTTAGAGAGTGAACCGCAACCATACCTATAGGAGTACGCCATGCAATTAGAGTCTCTACCTTTTGATCCCAATATCTATTTTGGTCATGTGGCAGATAATTTGCTCAAAAATTTTGGCAATAAAGCAATTGGTATGGCCGAAGATGCTCTCAAAAAAATGCGCCTCCTTGGTGATAATGAGGGCTTTGACATGTGGCTCGGTGTCCAGCGTCATCTGACGATGAAGGCCGAATTAGAAGATCTGGAAGATCAGATCACTCTGCATTAATCGCAGGCTGATCAACCAGTTAGCCGGATAGGAG